>JAJRQU010000014.1 GCA_024280095.1 Alphaproteobacteria bacterium
GGCCAGGCTTTTGGTTTCTGATATTAATCAGGATGCGCTGAGCCGCGTTCAGCAGGAATTCGGGGCCGAAATAATTGATTTGAATATGATATTATCTGTTGAGGCTGATGTTTTGTCGCCTTGTGCATTGGGGGCCATCATAAATGACGATACGCTTGATACGATCAAGGCGAAAATCATTGCCGGGGCGGCCAATAATCAACTTGCCCGTGATGATCATGGTCAGGCTTTGATGGATCGCGGCATACTTTATGCGCCGGATTATGTCATTAATGCTGGCGGCATTATTAATGTGGCTGCCGAAACGCGCGGCGCATATGATATTGGCTGGGTTAATGCCAAAGTCGAAAAAATATATGATAGTTTGATGACGATTTTTGAGCGTTCTGTTGTTGAAAACAGGCCCACCAGCATAATCGCAGATGAATGGGCTCATGAAATAATACAGTCGGCGCGGAGACGAAAATAAAGCATCAAGTGCGTTTCAATATTGTCTTGCAAATGACTTAGCTAACCTATAAAACACTTTCAAATTGAAAGGGATTTAAATGCAGGATAAAAATATTGAATCGTCCGTGGATATTTCAGATGAAAAAATTCACTGGAAACAAGATGTAAGTTATGGTCAATATCTTGATCTTGATGGGCTATTGAATTTACAAAATTTAAGGTCGGGCAAGCATGACGAAATGATGTTTGTCATCATTCATCAGGCGTCCGAATTATGGATGAAGCTGTCAATTCATGAGTTATCTGCCGCCATGAAGTCATTGGATGAGGATAATCTGGGCATTGCCATGAAAATGATCGCCCGCATTGCCCGCATTCAAGAACAATTGACCCAGTCGTGGAATGTTCTGGCGACCATGACTCCGAAAGATTATTTAAGCTTTCGAGACAGCCTAGGGCAAAGCTCTGGCTTCCAATCCTATCAATATCGCATGATCGAATTTGCCTTGGGGAACAAGAACAAGGATATGGTCAAAGCCCATGAGGGGCATCCGGAAATATTTAATTTGGTCAGTCAGGTTCTGAACGCGCCCAGCCTGTATGATTTAACCCTGCAGCTTTTATCACGGCGTGGTTTTGATGTGCCGGAAGAATGCTTGAACAGGGATTGGGCGATGCCTTATGAGGGGCATAAAAAGGTGGAAGACATCTGGAAAGAAATATACCAAAATAGTGACCAGCATTGGGAGCTATATGATTGGGCGGAAAAGCTGGTTGATTTGGAGCATCGTTTTCAGTCGTGGCGTTTTGCCCATATGAAAACCGTTGAACGTATCATTGGATTTCGAAAAGGGACGGGCGGTACAAGCGGGGTAAATTATCTGGTTAAGGCGTTAGACCTCAGGTTTTTTCCGGAATTATGGACGGTAAGATCCATATTATAAAGTCTGGGATAAGATTTCCTTGAACAGAGGGCTGTTTTTATTGCCAAGCTCCAGAATGATATCAAAATGGTTAAAGGCCGGCATGTCAACATAAGATGCCTTATGTCCGGCCTTTTGCCATGCTGTCATATAGTCTTTCGTCTGGCGCTTGAATTCATTGGTTTCATTGCCGCCAACGCTAAAAATTACGGGGCAACTTTTCTTGGGGCCACTCTTTTCAGGTATGTGAAACATAGGGCTTAATCCCTCGGCATCTGACATTGTCATGCGCAGCGGGTCATTGATATAGGTTTGGGTAAGGGGCCGTAAATCATAAATTCCGCTCACCTCGCAGCCCCCTTTTATGGGGCAATGGTCATAGCCATGACTTGCCCAGTCCATGCTTAAAATTTCAGCGACCAAATGTGCGCCGGCGGAACTGCCGGACAGGGTGATGTTATCTTTATCGCCGCCGTATTCTGCTATATTATTAAATATCCATAACGCCGCTGACCTGACCTGAGAAACAATTTCAAACAGCGATGCCTGTGGGGCCAATGTATAGTCAAGGGCGATGAAAATAATATTATGATCAACGAAATTGGGGGCCGCAAAAGCACTTTCCGCCTTGGATAATTCCTGCCAATAGCCCCCGTGGATAAAGACATGTACCGCAAAAGGCCCGTTGCCTTTTGGCATAAAAATATCCATATATTCGCGCGGGGCAGGGCCGTATTTAATATCTTTCTGACATTGTGAAGAGAGTTTCAGATGAGCGGCGCGGCTCAGGTCACGATAGTCTTGAATATGGACCATAATATCATCCACGCAGGAACTGGGGGAATATTCTCTCTCAAGGGTTTCTTTGGTCATATTTTCATAGGGCTTGAATGTCATAACAGTTAATATCTCAAATATGAGTTATTTTCTCAATATGGAAATTAGTTTTCATTATAGAAATAATATGATACTATACCTGTTGAAAAAAGAAAGCAGAAAACATGGCATCCACGTTATTGAGTGATACGCAAACCGGGCCAGAGGCAATGCTTGGTAATCGGCTGGCGGCACTGCGGGCTGAGCGGGGACTGACCCTTAAACAGCTTAGTGAATTGGTTGATATTCCGGCATCCACCTTATCAAAAGTGCAGAATCATCAGGCGACCTTGACCTATGGCAACCTGCAAAAGGTGGCGCGGGGCCTGAATATATGTATTTCAGAATTATTCGACGATGGGCTGCAAATGCCCAAAGCAGGTCGCCGCACGATCACTAGGGCCGGTCAAGGCGTGATGAATGATGTTGATATTTACCGGGTTGAGGTGCTGGGCAGCGAATTATTAAACAAAGGCATGTATCCCGGAATTCTTGAGGTGCCGCCCGCCCGTCCGCAAGATATGACAAAGCTTGCCCGTCATCCGGGAGAGGAATTTATCTATGTGCTGGCCGGGGGCATAACGCTTTATACCGAAGATTATAAGCCTGTTGAACTCAATGTGGGAGATAGCGCTTACCTTGATAGCTCATCAGGTCATCGTTATGTTTCGAAAAGTGAGGAAGTGGCGAGAATTCTGGTAGTTTGTTCTGGTAATGCCAGCGAAACGGCTGAAAAAAGTGAAAAATATGACTGACTTGACCCGTGATTTTTTTCTGGAGCTTGACCGCACAGACGTGCTGGCCCCCTTCCGGGATGAATTTCATCTGCCGGACGGCATGATTTATTTAGACGGAAACTCGCTTGGCGTTATGCCTAAGGCGGCCTCCGCGCGCGCCCTTGATGTTGTGGCGCGGGAATGGGGGCAGGATTTAATCACCAGCTGGAATAAAAATGGCTGGTTTCATTTAGCCGAAAAAATTGGTGATAAAATTGCGGGGCTTGTTGGTGCGGGGCGCGGCGAGGTCATGGCCTGCGATGCCACAGGCATAAATCTGTATAAGCTATTGTCCATGGCCCTTGATATGCGGCCAGACCGGAAAACCATTATCATGGAAGGCAGTAACTTTCCAACGGACAACTATATGGCGCAAGGGTTGATTCAGCAGTTGGACCGGGGCCATGAAATATATTTTGCGGAACAGGAGACTATTCTGGCGGCCATCACCGAAGAGGTCGCCGTGGTATGTTTGACCCAAGTGCATTATAAAACGGGCCACCTGCATGATATGGCAGCAATAACGCAAAAGGCTCATCAGGTCGGCGCCTTGGTCATCTGGGACTTATGCCATAGCGCGGGGGCCTTGCCCGTTGATTTAAATGGCTGCCATGCCGACTTTGCCGTGGGCTGCGGCTATAAATATCTGAATGGCGGGCCGGGCGCGCCGGCATTTATTTTTGTGGCCAAACGTCATCAGGGGAAAGCCCGGCAGCCTTTAACTGGCTGGTGGAGCCATGCCGCCCCCTTTGCCTTTGAACAGGATTACCGCCCCGCTGATAATATCTGGCAAACATTGACGGGAACCCAGTCCATATTGGCGCTGTCTGTTCTTGAATGCGGCATAGATATTACGCTGCGGGCAGATATGGCAAAACTGCGGGATAAATCCATAGCCCTGTGTGATTATTTTATTGCGCTAATGGATCAGCATTGTGATGGTTTCGGTTTTTCACTGGCAAGCCCGCGCGATGGGGATGCTCGGGGAAGTCAAATATCCTTAAATCATCCAAAAGGCTTTGCGATCATGCAGGCTTTGATAGCAGAAAATGTGATTGGCGACTTTCGGGCGCCAGATATCATGCGCTTTGGCTTTACGCCATTATATACCAGATATGTCGATATTTGGGACGCGGTGATGTGCTTGAAAAATATTATGGAAAAAGAACTCTGGTTAAAGGCTGAATATGATCAACCAACTGCTGTGACCTGATCCGTCGCGGCATTTAACAAACTGAGGTCGCCTTAATTCAAAAGGCGGCCTCTTTTTTTGTCAAATTCATGGTTCCTCACCATTTAGAAGGATTTTTGTTGTGTGTTTTTCTGTGCTCATGGCGATGGTGGAGTTGATCTCCTGCACCCCTTCAATCTGGGATAGATGGTGCCACCATAAATCCTGATATTCCTGAATGTCTTTGACGACTATTTTCAATAAAAAATCTACATTGCCCATCAAGGTATGACATTCCATTATTTGAGGGATATCCTTGATGATTTCAATGAAATTCGGGAGTACTTTTCGGCCATGGGCCGTCATTTTTACCTGAGTGAACAGGGTGATATTCATGCCAATCTTGTTGTTGTCCAGCAAGGCGACACGGTTTTTGATGATTCCTTCATCCTGCAGCCGCTGTATTCTGCGCCAACAGACCGATTTGGAGGAATTTATTTTTTCAGCAATGTCGGCAACAGGAAGCATGGCATCATCCTGAAGCAGGTTTAATATTTTTATATCCAAGGTGTCCATTTGGCACAAAATCCCGTTTAATGCTGTTGTTTTAAAGTTTTGTACCTATTTCATAGCATTAACGGGTATAAATGGGAAGAAATTTCGCCTCAAACATGATATTATCTCTGAAAAGGAGTAAGGTGATGGTTCCAAATAATGGTAATAAGCTAAATGTGCCCGCGCCCCGCAAGAGGCCGGGTGAAGCGCCAGAATTTCATAATCTTGATATTCCAAATGCTGGGGCTGTTACGCGTCCTGATGTGATGATGGATCCAAAGGAGATGTTTGGTTATGCCAATAGCCTGATCCGGGTGCTTAAGATGAATAATAAGGCCGTTGGAGAATGGGATCCCAAGCTTTGTGCCGATGATATGCGTAAAGGCCTTTATCATATGATGACAACGCGCATTTATGACGATCGTATGCAGAATATGCAGCGTGTCGGGAAAATGTCATTTTATATGAAATGCCGGGGGGAAGAAGCGGTATCCGTTGCTCAGGCCATGGCCCTGGACGATAAAGACATGCTGTTTCCATCCTACCGCCAGCAGGGGTTATTAATATCTCGTGGCCGGGATTTGCTTGATATGATGAATCATTGCCTGTCCAATTCCAGAGATAATTGCAAGGGGCGGCAATTGCCGATCATGTATAGCTGGCGGGAAGGAAACTTCTTTTCGATTTCCGGCAATCTTGGCACGCAATTTTGTCAGGCCGTTGGCTGGGCTGTGGCGTCCGCCTATAAAGGCGAAGATGCCCTTGCCGCCACGTGGATTGGAGAAGGCACGACGGCAACGTCTGATTTTCATCATGGCATGACCTTCGCCGCCGTTTATAACGCGCCGGTTATTCTGAATGTGGTGAATAATCAATGGGCGATTTCAAGTTTTCAGGGCATAGCTGGCGGCGAAAAATCAACTTTTGCCGCACGCGGGGTGGGCTATGGCATGCCGGGCCTTCGGGTTGATGGCAATGACTTTCTTGCGGTCTATGCTGTGACAAAATGGGCAGCGGAACGCGCCAGAAACGGCGGGGGCCCCACCATGATAGAACATTTTACTTACCGCGCCGACGCCCATTCCACCAGCGATGACCCCTCAAAATACCGGCCAGAGGATGAGCCGGAATCATGGCCGCTCGGCGATCCTATAGAAAGACTAAAACAGCATTTAATTGAAATCGGTGAATGGTCTGAAGAAAAACATGCAGAAGCTATCAAGGAAATAACGGCTCTGGTCACGCGCAAATATAAAGAAGCAGAATCTTACGGCACATTGAATTCCGGTGAGCGGCCGGAAGTGAGCAGCATGTTTGAGGATATTTTCAAAGAACAGCCGGAGCATTTGCGCCGTCAACGTCAGAAGTTGGGAGTATGAAATGGCTAAAATGAATATGATACAGGCCATTAATTCTGCCCATGACGTTATGCTCGAAAAGGATAAATCTGTTGTGGTATTCGGCGAAGATGTCGGCTATTTCGGCGGCGTTTTTAATGCGACCGAAGGCCTGCAGGAAAAATACGGTATTCAGCGGGTATTTGATACGCCCATCGCAGAAGGCGGCATTATTGCGCTGGCCATCGGCATGGGGGTGAATGATTTACGGCCTGTAACCGAAATTCAATTCTCAGACTATATTTATCCTGCCTTCGACCAGATCGTCTCAGAGGCCTCACGGCTGCGCTATCGCTCGGGCGGGGAATATTGGGCGCCGATAACCATCAGAACGCCTTGCGGCGGCGGCATTCGTGGGGGGCAGACCCATTCCCAAAGTCCTGAAGGTATATTTACCCATGTATCGGGCATTAAAACCATCATGGCGTCAAATCCGTATGATGCCAAGGGATTGCTGATCAGTGCCATTGAAGATGATGACCCCGTGGTCTTTTTTGAGCCGAAACGACTGTATAACGGGCCTTTTTATGGTGACCCGAAACAGCCGGCACAATCATGGGAAAAACATGTGAAAGGCGAGGTTCCGGAGGGATATTATACAATCCCCATTGGAAAAGCGGAGACAGTGCGTGCGGGAAATGATCTGACCATTGTCACTTATGGCACCATGGTGCATGTCTCTCTGGCCGCGGCAGAAATGTCCGGATATGATGTTGAGGTCATTGATTTGCGGACTTTAACCCCGCTTGACATTGATCATATCGCCAGCTCGGTTTGCCGGACGGGCCGATGTATCGTGGTTCACGAAGCCACCAAAACCGGCGGGTTTGGTGCGGAAATATTATCGCAAATTCAAGAAGAATGCTTTTGGAAACTTGAAGCCCCTATCGAACGTGTGGCGGGCTGGGATATTCCTTATCCTCATGCCTTTGAATGGGAATATTTTCCGGGGCAGGGCCGCGTTTTGGACGCCATAAAAATCGTAATGGAGGGTTAGGTCATGGGACAGTATTTTTTCAA
>JAJRQU010000015.1 GCA_024280095.1 Alphaproteobacteria bacterium
ATCCTCGGCCTTTCAGTCTGCGGGGCAACGTTGTTCTGCGCTTAGGGTATTGTATCTGCAAGAGGAGGTGGCGGATAAGATCATCGATATGCTGAAAGGGGCGCTCGCCTGCCTTAAAATGGGCGATCCTATGGTGCTGTCCACCGATGTGGGGCCGGTGATTGATGACCGCGCCCGAGGGATGTTGCGGGATCATGTTGCTGTTATGGATAAGGCGGCGACGTTACTGGCCGAGGTTGAAATGCCGGAGGGCTGCGCGAACGGCACATTCTTTGCCCCGCGTATTTATGAAATTATGTCACTGGATCAATTGACCAAAGAAGTCTTCGGGCCGGTGCTGCATATCATTCGCTATAAGGCAAAAAATATGGATCGGGTTCTGGATCAGGTGCGCAGCGCAGGATTTGGCTTGACCCTTGGCATCCATAGCCGGATTGAGAGGACGGCAGAGGAGATTTATCAAAATCTTGATGTGGGGAATACCTATGTTAACCGCAATATTGTCGGCGCCGTAGTTGGCGTTCAGCCTTTTGGCGGCATGGGCCTGTCCGGTACCGGCCCCAAGGCCGGCGGCCCCCGCTATCTATATCGCTTCGCCACCGAAAAAACCCTGACCATCAACACCGTCGCCACCGGCGGCAACACAGATCTTTTCTGTCTGGCGTAATATAGACAAAAAAAACGGCGACCCAAAGGCCGCCGTTTAAATGATCGTGTCTGAATTTTAGATATTAAAATCTGGCTTTGATACCAACATAACCGAAGCGGCGGATCGCATCATAGACGTCTGCGGCAGTGTTGGTACCGGTAATATCACCGTTAACGCCTTGCCCCAGGAAGGGAGGGGCTTTGTCAAAGATATTATCAATACCGGCAAATACTTCATATTGGCCATCTTCGTCGATTGTGTAACGAACCTGAAGGTCATTATAGAGGTAGCTTCCAATAGTACCCGGACCAGCTGATGGATTGTCGTTATCCACATTCACACCTTTAATGAAGCGCGTGCTCCAACCAATGCGGAATTTGGCGATATCATAGGTTAGTGTACCATTAACCTTAAGTTTTGGTACACCAATTTCACCCAGGTCATCAATGACATCACCGCCATCAAACGGAATAAAGTCATATTTCGTTGTATAAGTGCCGTTAACATTGATGTTCATGTCACCTTCACCAAGCTCAAAGCCATAATCAACAGCAAAGTCAACCCCCCTAGTCGTACGTGAAGCCGCATTGATTTGTAATGCATTAATACGCTCCACCAGTCCTGTGGTAGGATTGCGTTGAATTAACGCACAGAATGGATTGTTGGGGAAATCTGGCTGACGAACGCACTGATCGGCAGTTACCTGAGCAGAGAATCCACCAATGGCATCGGTTATTTCAATATCAAAATAATCGATAGTGATATTCAATCCAGGCACATATTCCGGCGTATAAACCATACCAATGGTCCAGGTTTTAGCACTTTCCTCATTCAGATCAGGATTGCCGGCTGAAAGTCCACCGGCACTTCTGATATTGATACCGCCGGGGTCAAGGGTTGCTGTCCCTGCAAATGTCGCACAATTTGCCTGAACCGTAGCACTTTGCGCGTCATATACGGTATTGCCATCCGCACTTGCACCGCCCGCACCGCCAAAGGCGCAAGGGTCTACGAAACTACGAAAAGTTTCGCCGCCCGGATTGAACAGTTCGCTAATATTTGGCGCGCGAACGGCCGTTGAATAGCCGCCACGAATACGCAGGTCATCCATAGGACGCCAGTCAGCAGATATTTTATAAGCCCAGTTTCCACCAATAGTACTGTAATTGGCGTGACGTGCTGCAACTTCCAATCCAAGATATTCTGCAAAAGGTGCGCCTTCCAATATTGGAACAACGGCCTCGGCGAACATTTCGTAAACATCATACTGGCCAACTGTGTTGGGGATACTGTTGCCGGAAGTTAGTCCGGAAGCTGCAAGTGAGTCTGAATTAAAGGCGCTTTTCTCCTTGCGCCATTCAGTACCAAAAGCCACACCAACTTCACCTGCAGGAAGCTCAAATAGGCTGCCTGTTATGGTCGCACCGGCAACCTGTTGCACCATACGGGTTGTTAATTGACTATCCACCTTGATAAAATCAAGGGCTGCGCCAGTTATTGTATTGGCACCAAACACATTGATAGGCTGACAACCAAGGTCGCGAGCCAGTGAATTCACACACTGGAAACCACCGTTGCCGTCATCTTCCACATCCAGAGCATTCAAGAAGTTTGCTGTGTTATAGACGCCGCCATTGGTTTGATCCTGTGAATTGACACCATATTGATAGTAAACCTCATAATCCCAGTTATCATCAATGTCACCTTCCAGCCCAAATGTAGTTCGGAAAGTTTGACGTTGAATGTCACTGCTACGCGGACCAATTTCCGTAAAACGACGGAACATGATGGCATGATCAGCAGTTGGATCAGCCGCTAAAATCAAATTACGCAATTCGGTCGGCATAAAGGGATTATTAATGGGGACATTGATATTTGGAATGTTGCCAACGGAGATAAAGAAACCCACAATTGACGGTTCAAGCTGTGAGGATGATACCAACCGGTTAAAGGATGATTCACTGAAGAAATTCACATTATCATTAATCTGGTAGTTCAAGTTGGCATTGAACTGAACCCGTTCAGACGGAACCCGGATCAAACGCACCGCATTCCGGTCAAAACCGTCCTCTGCATTGACGAATGGTTTGTTAAACAAGCCGGTATCGTCATCCTGTGTCCAGCCTCCGCCGGCAAACCCCGGGGCAAAGAAGTGACCCTTTGGCCCGAAAGAACTGTTTGTCGCATCATTGGCTGAAATTTCACGTTGAGAAGAACGTAAAACACCCCGGTCACTATAACCGAAATAAACCATTGCATTACCCCGGTCATCGGCAAAATTACTGCCGGCAAGGAAGGAAATATCTTTTTCAGATGCCCCGCCCAATTCCGATGTCCCAAAACGGGCGTTTAATTCAATGCCTTCGAAGTCATCTTTCATGATAAAGTTGATGACGCCGGCCATGGCTTCGGAACCATATACCGCAGAAGCACCACCGGTGACGACCTCTACACGCTTCACAAGGGCCGCAGGAATCATGGATAAGTCAACCGTTGGCGACCCAGCAGCACCACCAACATGGCGGCGGCCATTGACCAGAACCAGCGTACGATTAACGCCTAGGTTACGCAAATCAACGGTATTCAGGCCCGTTGTTGCGGTACGAAAGTTTGTACCCGTATCAACAGAACCCGGAACCCCGGCAGAGGGCAGTTCGTTAATGAAATTGGCCACATGAGTTGCACCAGTAAGTTCAATGGCTTCTGTAGAGATGATATTAACAGGTGACGTGGCAATAAGGTCTTTACGCTTAATACGTGAACCTGTGACCGTAACCTCTTCCAGTATTAGGTCTTCTTCTGCTGCGGCGTCATCGGCAGCGTAGGAAGCTTGGATGCTTAGGGGTAGCATGGCAATAACAGCTATCGCTGATACACCATATTTAAGACGCGAGGTAAAATCGCTCTTCATATTAATTCCTCCGTAGATGTTAAAAAATTGTGGGACAGCTCTGTTTTTATTTTTTGGCTCACAATCATTCCCATTTTTTATTAAATGGTCTAAAAACAGCTGGTTGAGCAGGCCTCCTTTATGATCTTATGCTGCAATTTCCGTCCCAGGCTATATTTAAAAGTACAATTTATATTGATGATTTTTTATCTTCAGTAAAAAACCAATTTGTACATCATTTATCTGCTCTAGCCCTAACGGGTCCACACAATATGAACAAATAAATAACCAAATGAAGCTATCACCACTCAGAATCAGGGTCAATTTCTTTAATAATACGACTGTGATATTTATAGCACAGTCGGGGTGTGCATTTATGTCACAGATCACTTTTAGGTTAGATATAAGCAAAAGAAAGGCCTATAACAAAATAAAATTTTGATTAACAGGTAAAAAAATACCATTTATTCGGACTAAAATAATGTTTATATTCATCAGATAGGCCATGTGCAGTGTAAATTTTCGTAAAATAGGGATATTTACTTGGAATTATATTGCCTCTTTTGTTATCTGGGCGGAAGAATCTTGCGATAGGCGCGAATCAACTTTGCGGCGCGGGCAATTTTATGGATATTGCACAGAAAATAGACGAACATAAAGCCGGAGAATATTAGGGATGACAGTTATTCTGGCAGCAAAATACTGTACAAAACTTGCCTGCCCACTCATAATGTTTTTTTATGGAGAAAGCTTGCCGATTATGAACCAACAGCCTCAACCTAAGCCTCAATTGCATGCCGGTTTATTCTCTAGGCCTATATGGAGCAGTGCTTTTCGGCCTTTTTATCTGGTTGGGGTGGTTTATGGCCTGGGGATTATGGCGATTTGGGTTTTGGCGACGCTTGGGGTTATGGATTTTCCGCCTGCGGGATATAGCCTGGGATATGACATGGCGCTTTGGCATGGCCATGAAATGGTTTTTGGATTTGCCGGGGCCGTGGTTGCGGGGTTTGTCTTAACGGCCTTGCCGGGCTGGGCCGGGACGACAGAAATTGATCGGGGGCGGCTAGCCTTATTGGTGGGGTTATGGTTTTTGGGCCGGGTTGCAGTCTATAGCGGCGGATGGATGCCGCCTTATATGGTGATGGCGCTCGATTGCAGTCTGTTTTTAGTGGCCATGATAATGGTGCTGCCCGGCCTTCTTCGGGCAGAAAACAAGTATTTTCTGCTGCTGATCCCCATATTGCTTTTGCTCTTTTTGGGCAATGTGGTGTTTCATTTGGCCCTCATGGACGGGGATATGGTGCGGGCCTCATGGGGCATTCGCCTTGGGCTCATGGGGATCATCGTCAAATTTATCATTGTCGGCGGGTTTTTGACCACTGTTTTTACCCAAAATGCTTTGGAACAGAAAGGCCTGTCCGTGCTTCGCCACAACGCGCCGCTCGAATATATCTCGGCAATTTCGCTTGGGCTTTTTATTTATGGCGCTTTGGCGGATGTCTCCGGCACGTTATCGGCAAGTCTGGCTTTCATTGCCGCCGCCGTTCAGTTCTTGCGTTTCCTGCGCTGGCGAACTCTGTCTATGCTTGACGAGCCGCTGATTTTGGTCATGCATTTGTCCTATTTATGGTTCATCGCGGCATTGATTTTGTTCGCCATGGCAGAATTTATGCCGGAAATATCCCCGAATGTCTGGCTGCATGCTTTTACCGTCGGGGCGTTGAGCATGATGATGCTATCCTTAATCACGCGGGTTGCGCTGCGCCATACGGGGCGGCCTCTTATTCCGGCAAAGGCTATGATTGGTGCATTTGCCATGATGTTTTTAGCTGCGGTATTAAGGGTGATGGTAACATTGGGCGTGTTGCCGAATGACTGGCTGCCCGTTTCGGCGCTGATCTGGTGGGGGGCTTTCTTGCTTTACCTGATTTTTTATGGGGCCTTCCTGCTGCAACCAAGCTTGCCCAGAAAGGCCTTAACGGTTGGCACCGGGAACCCATAAGATGTCATCAGCGCCATTATTATTGAGCGCGCGGCTCATGACAAAGGCATGGTCGGACAGGCGGTTGAGATACCGAATGACAACGGGATTAATCTCCTCTGTCTCGGCAACATTAACCAATAATCGTTCAGCACGCCGGACGATCGTTCTGCAAAGATGAAGATATGCCGCCGCTGCGCTGCCGCCCGGTAGTGTGAAGGAATTTAACGGGGCGAGATTCTCATTCATATGATCGATTTCCTGTTCGAGGCGCAAAACCTGCGCGTCAACTATTCTCAATTCATATTCGGCTTTAACGGATCCGAAAGGCGTTGACACATCGGCCCCCGCATCAAACAGATCATTTTGAATGCGATACAGCATGCCGTCATGCTGAGCCATCTCCTGGCCTGTGGTATGAAGCCGCACAAGACCATATGCCGCGTTGGCTTCATCAATGGTGCCGTAAGCCTCAATGCGCGGGGCATATTTGGGTTGCCGGCTGCCGTCGGTTAATGACGTCTGGCCCTTGTCACCGCCGCGCGTGTAAATCTTTGTCAATTTAACCATGGGATGTTCCTAAACGTAAAGATAAAGATACAGCACAACAAAGGCCAATGTGACAAATTGGGCAATAACCCTTGCCTGCATTAATTTATTGCCGTTTTTCCGGTTAAAATCTCCGCCTTTGCTCATAGAGGCCACGCCCGTAATCATAATGCCGCCGGTAATAAAGATGCCAATAATAATGAGAATCAGAAGCCAGTTCATTAGAAAAAATTCCTTTAAACTCTAGGGTTTTAGAATAATGGCAGTAAGAAATGTGATTTAAACGTATTTTATTTTGCTGCCAAAGAGGTATAAATGATTTGCGTGATAAATATCATATAAGATTATAGTATAATTTACCAAAGAGACAATAAGTCTCTAAAAAATAGTTTTCTGAGGGAGTGAAATATGCGATCAATTCGTCTGAGAGATGTCGTTGCCGCCGCCACATTATCTGGTCTTTTCTTTATTCTGCCAGCCTATGCCGCCAGCGATAAAGGGGATAATGATTCATCCCTTTTGTGGCTGGAAGAGGCCACGGGCGAAAAGGCATTGGACTGGGTGCGCGCGCAAAATAAAGCCACCCTGGATGAGCTTACCGCAGATCCGCTTTACGAAGATTTTAAAAAACAGGCTTTTGATATTCTGACCGCTTCCGACCGCATTACGTCGGGTAATATTCGCGGTGGATATATTTATAATTTTTGGCGGGATCAGCAACATATACGCGGCATTTGGCGCAGAACAACTGTTGATAATTATAAAGCCGGCACCTCCCAATGGGAAACCCTGCTTGATATTGATAAACTGGCTGCTGATGAGGATGAAAACTGGGTTTATAAAGGGGCTGATTGCCTCGCGCCCGAATATAACCGTTGCCTGATCAGCCTTTCGCCGGGCGGCACAGATGCCA
>JAJRQU010000016.1 GCA_024280095.1 Alphaproteobacteria bacterium
CCGGGTTTGGCGCGCTGCGAATCATGGCGACGATCTTATCCAGATTATTAACGGCAATCACGAGGCCAACGAGGATATGCGCCCGGTCACGCGCCTTGGTCAGCTTGTATTTTGTCCGGCGGGTAATGACTTCCTCGCGGAATTTGATGAAACATTCAAGAATTCGGCGCAGGTTAAGAACTTCTGGCCGCCCGCCGTTCAGGGCCAGAATATTTGCGCCAAAACTGGTTTGCAAAGGCGAATAACGGAAAAGCTGATTAAGCACCACATCGCCAACCGCGTCGCGTTTTAATTCAACAACGACCCTGACCCCGATCCGGTCGGATTCGTCACGAATATCCGAAATACCTTCGATTCTCTTGCTGCGCACAAGGTCGGCAATCTGCTCAACCATCCGCGCTTTATTCACCTGAAAAGGCACTTCTGTAATAATGATGGCCTCGCGCCCCTGCCGGACTTCTTCAAAATGCGTTTTGCCGCGCATAATAACGGAGCCACGCCCGGTTGTCAGAGCAGAACGCGCGCCAGCAGACCCCATGATAAGGCCGCCCGTCGGAAAATCCGGTCCCGGTACGATTTCCACCAGTTCTTCTATGGTAATTTCCGGATTATCCACAAAGGCGCAACAAGCATCAAGTACTTCGCCGAGATTATGGGGCGGAATATTTGTCGCCATACCAACCGCGATGCCACTAGCCCCATTAATCAGCAGATTTGGAAAACGCGCCGGTAAAACCGTGGGTTCTGATTCCGATTCGTCATAGTTGGCCTGAAAATTGACCGTATCCTTGTCAATATCTTCCAAAAGACCGCTTGCGGCCTTATCCATGCGGGCTTCTGTATAACGCATGGCGGCGGCTCTATCACCATCCATAGAGCCAAAATTACCCTGACCTTCGATCAAGGGCAGGCGAAGGGAGAAATTCTGCGACATACGAACCATCGCTTCGTAAATGGCACTGTCACCATGGGGGTGATATTTACCCATAACATCACCAACAATACGTGCAGATTTACGGTATGGCTTGGTCCAGTCATAATTATTTTCATGCATGGAATAAAGAATACGGCGATGCACCGGCTTTAAACCATCACGCACATCGGGAAGAGCGCGCGAAACAATGACGCTCATGGCGTAATCAAGGTAAGAGGTTTTCATTTCCTCTTCAATTGTGATGGTTGAAATCGTTGGATCATGCTGATCGATAAGACTGTTTTCGGTCAAGGAATTTGCCCTTTATTATATACTTAAACTAAATAATTCTACCCGGGCTTTTCTGCCCTGCCAAATCTGGTAAAATTCACCTGATTTTTATACTAAACCCTTGCCCTCAAAGCAAGGGAAGCCTCATATAATTCAGGGGTTTTTTCCAAGAACCAAAAGACCCTGAGCAAAGGCGTTTATTCTATCCGTACCGCTGTACCAAAAGCCAGTATTTCTGAGGCATTGGTCGCAATAGCTGCGGTGGTGAAACGTACGTTGACAACGGCATTCGCCCCCATGGCTTTTGCATTATCTTCCAGACGTTCAAGAGCTTGCGCGCGGGCCTGTTCCAATAGTTCCGTATATCCCCGTAGCTCGCCGCCAATAATTGTTTTTAAACCTGCCATAATGTCGCGTCCAATATGCTTGGTTTGGACGGTGCTGCCGCGAACCATTCCAATGCTTTCAACAATTTTTTTATGCGTTATGGTTTCTGTGGTCACTATTAACATATCATTTCCTTTGTATTTGTTGAGGCCTATAATTTTAAATTATAATCCATATATGTCATCTGGATTATAGAAGCTCCTGTCCAGTCAATTTTTAACCTTCCTTCTTTTAGCGCATTCGCTTATAAAATATACGCTTAAAGAAAAGATATTAATGGACTTATTGCTGGATAACCTTATGACGCAGCCCAATAATAACATAAAAGAGCTCATCACTATTATGAAACGTCTACGCGACCCTGTAAAAGGCTGCGCGTGGGATCTTGAACAGGATTTTTCCACCATTGCCCCCCATACAATAGAGGAAGCCTATGAGGTTGCCGAAGCTATCGAAGTCAATGACATGCCCCATCTCAAGGATGAACTGGGAGACCTTTTATTTCAGGTGGTGTTTCATGCGCAGATGGCCCATGAAAAAGGTTATTTCGATTTTTCAGATGTGGTTGAGGCAATTTGCGAAAAAATGACCCGCCGGCACCCCCATATATTCGCTGAAGAGAGTTATCGCAGCGCCGCAGAACAGACCAAAGCCTGGGAAAACCAGAAAGCAGAAGAAAGGAAATCAAAAAATCACAAGGTAAGCGTCCTTGACGGCGTGACGTCCGCCCTGCCCGCATTATCACGGGCCGTAAAATTACAAAACAGAGCTGCCCGTGTCGGCTTTGACTGGCCTGATACTGCCCAAGTTCTGGATAAATTAAACGAGGAAATGGCGGAACTTTCCGCAGAAATGATAAAATCCAGCAATGAGGCCAAAATTTTTGAAGAATTTGGCGACATGATGTTCGTTTATGCCAATCTGGCCCGACATATGAATATTGATCCGGAAAGCGCGCTCAGATCAGCCAATTATAAGTTTGAACGACGATTCAAGCAAGTTGAACAGCGCGCCGAAAAACAAAATAAAGCTTTGGAAAACATGACTTTGGAAGAAATGGATCAACTCTGGAATGACGTAAAGCGCCAAGAGAAATCAGCCAAACCCTAAAAACAGCCCAAGTCCTAAAAACAGCCGGGAAAAATCAATTCTCTTATTCTTAACCAGTTATCCTCGCTATTAGCGGACAACAAGCCCGTATCGCGGTCATTAATACCGTAAGCTGATCTATTAAACAGCGTTCGCACATACCCCCCTGCCTCGGCAAAGATAAAACCGCCTGGCATATGATCCCATGGTAAGGTTCGATAATAAATAGAAAAATCTTTTTTACCTTCTACGAGCGCAACATAATCATAGCCGGCACAAAAAGCTGGAGAATTTTTGGCTATTTTCTTCATATTATCGCGGGCTATCTGCTTCAAATTCTCTGGAAAGCGGGTGATATGGGCCGCACCGATTAATTTGGTCGAATCTCGTAACTCTGCAGATATTTTAATTGACCCGCCATTCAAATAGGCCCCGCCGCCTTCTTCGGCCACAACCATTTTATCCAGCGCGGGCAGATAAATCCACGCGGCGACCACCTTACCTTGCCTAAGCTGCGTAAGCATCACAGCGAATTTCTCGTCACCTTTAATGAAATTATTGGTTCCATCAATGGGATCAATTAAAAATGCCTGATCAGAAATGATGATATGCCGCAGAGAGTCCGGATTTTTCGCAATGGATTCTTCTCCCGCGATATCAGCCGCCGGATATAGCCGGCTCAATTCTTGGGTCAACGCCTTTTCCGTCTCGGTATCTGCGATTGTGACCATGTCACCGGGCGATTTTGCTGTGATATCTTCTGGTTTTAATTTATTAAAACGGGGGAGAATTTCCGTTTTTGCAATATCAACAATCAAGTCTGTTATTCTCTCAATACTCATGACTGCATAATCTTACCGATCAAATCAGGGGCATTGTTAATACGTCCCAAAATGTTTTTATCCAGCCTTACAGTAAGTATTGTTCCGGCGTCTGTATCCTGCCTGTTGATCACTTCGCCATGCTTATACATCCATGCGGCCTCTGCCCCTTGTGAATGTTCATAGGATATCTTGAGGGTTTTTGTGCCTTGGGACAATATGTCATTCAAACCAGAACGAAATTCCGCGCAGCCTTCCCCGCTGACAGAGGAGAGAAGGCTCACATTCTCTTTAAGGGCCGCTAAATTATCAATGATTTCACGCTGCTGCGCATCCAATAGATCAATTTTATTCCATACTTCATGGATCATGCAATCCGGGCCTTCTTCAAGGCCCAGAGAGCTTAAAATTTTCATGACATCTTCTTTTTGAGCCGCCGTATCGGGATGAGAAATATCTCTGATATGCAGAATAACGTCAGCCTCGACCACCTCTTCCAATGTGGACTTAAAGGCGGCCACAAGCTGGGTCGGTAGCTCGGAAATAAATCCAACCGTATCGGACAAAATGGCCTTTCTACCATTGGCCAAATTGATTTCGCGCATGGTAGGGTCAAGTGTGGCAAATAATAAATCCGCCGCGAATACATTTCCTTCTGTCAGGAAATTAAATAAAGTAGACTTCCCTGCATTGGTATATCCCACCATAGCGATGACAGGAAAATTAGCTTTTTTACGCCCTGCGCGGTGAAGGTGACGGGTGCGGCTCACCTCTTCCAATTGGGATTCAATTTTGCTGATGCGTTCGCTGATCATACGGCGATCGGATTCTATCTGAGATTCCCCCGGCCCCCCTAAGAAACCGAAACCACCGCGCTGTCTTTCCAGATGAGTCCATGACCGCACCAAACGGCTTTTCTGATACGTCAGATGAGCAAGCTCAACCTGAAGAACCCCTTCTTTCGTCTGCGCTCTTTCCCCAAAGATTTCCAGGATTAATCCCGTGCGGTCAATGACTTTAATTTTAAGAAGAGTTTCTATATTGCGCTGTTGGCCCGGCGATAATTCACAGTCCATAATGACAAGCTCGATTTTGTCATGAGCAATAATATCCGCAAGCTCCAGCAACTTACCCTTCCCAACATAGGTTGCCGGCGTCAATTTTGATAATTTAATCAATAGGGACTGCACAACATTAAGGTCAAGTGCCTGAGACAAGTCCACAGACTCCTCAAGGCGCGCTTCCGGAGACCTTAAGGATGATCTTGCGCCGCTCTTGGATTTGGAATTTACCGACAGTCTTGTTTTAAGGTAGGGGTGCAAAACCAGTATATTTGCACAAGCAACGGAATCAGGGGAAACATCGCTTGCCTTTTGCGACTTTCCCCAATCCATATCAATTTTTTTATTACGAAAATTAAGCGCGTCAGAGTCATCCTGTTTTGTCATAAATTTCCGTTATTCATTTTAAAATCATTCCTGGTCTTCAGCTTCTGCGGCATCAAACAATGAGATCGGGCCACCAGGCATTATAGTAGAAATTGCATGCTTATAAACCAATTGAACACTGGAATCTCGTCTCAAGAGAATACAGAAATTATCAAACCAAGTGATAATACCCTGCAATTTAACGCCGTTGACAAGGAAAACAGTGATTGGTGTTTTGTTTTTACGGATATGGTTTAGAAATGATTCTTGTAAATTATGGTTTTTTTCAGACATAAATATCATCCATTCTTCTGTTTATGGTTTATCTTTTTTGTTATTAAGAACAAATCACTAGAGAGGTTACCTTATCATAGGAAATTCATACTTTAAACCTGTAGATTAAAATATTTTATAAAAAGCTAATTTCTCCAGAAAGTCGGCATCAAAAAAACAAATAAGGCAATAACTTCGAGACGTCCTAATATCATGGCGAAAGATACCAGCCATTTACCGGAATAGGAAAGACTATGATATCCGACAAAATCCGGACTTATTAAAGGAATAAGTCCGCCCGCACTGAAAATACTGGTCGCGCTCAACCCCAGGCTTGTCTGCAAATCATACCCCATCGTGGAAAACAGAATGGTAATGATGGCAAGGCCTGAAATAAACATGAACAACAATGTCCATATTGATACCAAGGTAGCTTGAGAAACATTTTGGCCACCGAATGATATGGGCGTTATACCATTCGGATAGGTCAGGCGGCTTACTTCCTTATCCGCATTTTTCTTCATCAGATTAAGCCGAAGTATTTTAAATCCACCCGCCGTTGACCCCGTTGTCCCCCCGATGAAAAGCAAAACCATACAGATTATAATAACTGCCAGAGGCATAGAACCCGCATAATCCGGCACGAACCCGGTCGTTGTAAGGCTTGATACAGCCGTGAAAGCGGCTATTTCAGCTTTCTTAAGTAAACCGATGTCTGGTATGTCAGATGATAATATAATAGCCAGAAAAATCAGCATGAAGGCCCCCATGAGTATATATAGGAAACTGAGAATTTCCGGATCCTGCTGATAGATTTTCCGTCGCCCCCTTTTCAAAAAAGCCCAGTGAAAAGTCAAATTGGTTGCGGCTATAATCATAAATGGCATGAGAATAATTTCTGTCATCCACGTCATTGAATTTACCCCCTGCTCCCCCTGACTGGTGAACCCGCCGCTGGAGAGCGTGCCCATAGCCAACAGCATAGAGTCAAAACCTGTCATACCAAAAATAACCAGCAACACAATACAGGCAATGGTCATGGCCGCATAGGCTTTAAATAACGGCGAAAAAGCGTATCTTATCCGGGCCAATAAACCATCCCCTTCCCCATGGGGCAAGACGCTGCGGAACAAGTCCATACCCCCTATGGAAGAAAGCGGCAAAATGGCAATCGCCATCACAAAAACCAATATACCGCCAAGCCATTGCAATAAGGCCCGCCAAAAAAGTATGGTATTGGGAATTAAGTCCAGATTTATGACGAGGCTTGACCCTGTTGTTGTAAGAGCCGCCGCCGTTTCAAAATAGGCATCCGTAAGTTTGGTCATAAACCCTGTAATCATAAATGGCATTGACGCGAAAAGAGGCAAGCCAAACCAAATCACGACCATAAGCAGAATTACTTCATGACGAGATGCTCTATCTTGAGAGCTTTTGAAAGATATATATAATGCGCCACCAATGAAAAAAGTGACCAGTCCGCTGATAAAAAACGGCATTATCAGGCTTTCTTCTCCGCTTGCCACAGCAACAATGATTGGCAGAAACTCACAAAGTCCGAGCACCATCAACATATAGCCAAGAATATTGCCCACTCTAGTGACCATATTATTCCTTAAAAATATTCCAGCCGGACCGAGAAAAGTTCTTCGACCTTTTTGATCATCTCCAATCGCGTAAAAACAACCACAATATCATCCGGCTTTATGATGGTTCCCCCTTTGGGAACGATAACCTCATTATTACGCACAACAGATCCGATTATGATTCCGGCGGGCAATCTTACTTCCCGCAAGGGCCTGCCAACGAGCGGTGATGTTTCAAGGGCAATGGCTTCCAAGACCTCTGCCGCGCCGCCCGCAAGATTTTGCAGCGACCTTATTCTGCCTCGGCGCATATGTTGCAGGATGCTGGATACCGTGGTCTGGCGCGGATCAACAAAGGCATCGATTCCCACAGAATATGTCAATGGGCCAAAAGTATGATTATTGATCAAGGTAATAGCGCGTTTGCATCCAGCTTGTTTTGCCAGCAACGAAGATAAAATATTCACTTTATCATCATTGGTAACGGAGATAATCGTTCCCGCAGTCTTAACATTTGCCTCCTTCTGAATGTCCACATCCAAAGCATCACCGTTAAGCACAATTGCATTGGGAATATCCTTTGCTATTGCATTGGCTCTATCGCTGTTGAACTCAATAATTTTAACTTGAATCTTGGAATCATTATTAATCAATCTCTTGGCAATATATGCCCCAACATTACCGCCCCCAACAATGACTATTTTTCGGGCCTCTTCCTCATCACGTCCAAATACACTCAAGGCCCGTTCCACATGACATTTTTCGGCTACAAAATAAATATTATCCCCAACAAGAAGCTGATCGTCGCTGGACGGGATAATTAATTTCCCGTCTCGGATTATGCTCGTTACGACAATATTCAAATCCGGAAAAAGTTCCGTCAACTGACGCAGGGGCGTATCCACCACGGGGCAATCTTCTCGCAGCCTGACGCCCACGGCGCGAACCAAATCATCACAAAAGGGTACCATATCAAACGCGCCCGGCACTTCCAGTCGCCGCAGTACGGCCTCTGCAACCTCCAGCTCAGGTGAAATAATAACATCAATGGGCATATGGTCCCGGCTAAAAAGATCCTGCCACATGGGCTTAAGATAATTTTGCGCCCGAACCCGCGCGATTTTTTTCGGAACATCAAACAATGAATGTGCCACTTGACACGCCATCATATTGACTTCATCAAACAGAGTAACGGCGATAATCATATCCGCATCCCTTGCCCCGGCACGCTCAAGCAAGTCCGGGTGCGAAGCATATCCGACTATGGCCTGCACATCCAAAGAACTCTGAATTTTAGCAATCAATTCCGGAGACCGGTCGATGACGGTTACATCATGCTGCTCGCTCGCCAAATGACGTGCAATATTAAAGCCCACTTGCCCGGCACCACAGATAATCACTTTCATTTTTTATAACACCTTTTCAGGGATTTTTTTCTCATGACTTTTTTTCATTACTTTTTTCATGATTGGCCAATCCCAAATTTTTCAATTTCCGGTGAAGCGCAGAGCGTTCCATACCAATATATTCCGCTGTACGTGAGATATTACCGCTAAATCGGCTCACTTGCACTTTTAGATATTCCCGCTCAAATTTTTCCCGTGCATCCCGTAAAGACAGCGACATTATATCATTGTTCATACTCGGCCTAACAGCGGATACATCTGATATTATTTCTGAAGGCAGCATGTCTATACTAATTGTTGGGTTATCAGCCGACATAATCAACAAACGCTCTACCACATTACGTAGTTGCCTAACATTGCCGGGCCAATCATGGGCTTGCAGAGCAGCAATTGCGTCTGCATCAATCACTTTAGGGGATATGCCTGTTGCAACGGAAAGCTGGTTCATTATCTGGCTGGCGAGGGGCGGAATATCCTCCCGCCTTTGAATGAGCGGCGGAACATGCACAGGAACCACACTGAGCCGGTGAAACAAGTCTTCCCGGAAAAAATTATTATTAATCTGTTCTCTTAAATCTTTATTCGTTGCGCTTATAACGCGCACATTGACCAAAACTTTTTTATTGCCGCCTACTCTCTCAAATGTTTGATCCGTCAGTATTCTGAGTATTTTAGCTTGCGTGTTTTGGGGCATGTCTGCGACTTCATCAATGAAGAGAGTCCCACCATGCGCCTGTTCAAACACGCCGGTTTTTTTGATTTCACCGTCTTCTTCAATACCAAATAGCTCATTCTCCATATTATCCGCAGAAATACTGGCCGCGTTTATCACGACAAAAGCACCTTTAGCACGTTTAGACTGTTTATGAATCAATCGTGCGACAACTTCTTTACCGGAACCCGGCGGCCCGGAAATCAAGACCCTGCTACCACTCGGGGCAACTTTATCAATGGTATTCCTCACTAGATTAATAGCCGATGATGATCCCGTTAACCCGATATCAAACCCCATTTTTTCCTTAAGTTCTGTGTTTTCACGTCTCAGACGATCAACTTCAGTTGCCCGCTCGACAAGAATCAAAAGCTTGTCCGTTTCAAAAGGCTTGCTGATAAAATCATAGGCCCCAAGCTTGATCGCGGATACCGCCGTTTCGATATTACCGTGGCCACTGATGATAATTACCGGCAAATCCACATGAATTTTCTTGATTATTTCAAGCAACTCCAGCCCGTCAAGCCTGCTACCCTGAAGCCAAATATCCAGAATGATAAGCGAAGGGCGCCGCGCCTCTATTTCAAGCAATGTGGAATCGCTGTCCTTAGCTGTACGCGTTTCATATCCTTCATCATCCAAAATTCCGGAGATTAAGTCACGAATATCAGCTTCATCATCAACGACAAGAATATCAAGAGCCATACATCATCCTTACGGTGTCATTTGGGCTACCTTTTTGAATATGTGCATTTTTATTAAAAATTAAAGTAATCGTCGCCCCCAGTCCCGAATTATTCTCCATAAGTAATTCTCCGCCATGATCCATCATTATTTTTTTGACAATAGCCAGACCAAGCCCAGTGCCCTTGGTTCGAGTTGTAACATAAGGCTCGACCAGTTTATCTCTTAAATGTTCAGGAATTCCTGTGCCGTTATCAATGATGTGAATTCTTGTTTCTTTTACGTCATCCTGAATGGATACTTCGATATTCCCTTGATAGTCCAAACCATTATTTTTCGCAGAAATTTCCATTGCGGCAATTGATTCCGCAGCGTTTTTAATTAAATTGGTTAAGGCCTGTCCAATCTGAGCCGCATCACATTCGATCGCCAGAAATTCCGGCGGGCAATTCAATTCGAATTCAATATTGCTGTTGGCAACCTCCTGAAGAAAATAAGCCTGCTTGATAATCTCAGCCAGATTTTCTGTTTTAACATTTGGGGCAGGCATTCGTGCAAATGAGGAAAACTCATCAACCATGCGCCGAAGATCACCCACCTGCCGAACAATAGTATCCGTACATTGAACAAAAACAGCCGGGTCACTTTTAATTTCCTTCAAGTATTTTCGTTTTAATCTTTCTGCCGATAATTGAATGGGTGTCAGAGGATTTTTTATTTCATGGGCAATACGCTGGGCAATATCTGACCATGCTGCCGTCCTCTGAGCCGCAACCTGATCGGTGATATCATCAAAAGCAATGACAAACCCCTGAATTTCATCATTTTTGGTCTCTGCCGTTATTCTGACCATTAAGTTGAGGTTTATATCATCGCGCTCTATCACAATCTGATCCTGTACAGATTGACACTGGGTTGAACATATTTTCTCAAATAGATCGTCGACCTCCGGCATAATTTCCTGAATTTTTGCCCCTAGAATATCGCCCTTTTCAAGATTTAACATATTTGCAGCAGATCTATTGGGCAGCGTTACTTTACCATAAGGATCAAGACCCATAATACCCGCAGAGACTCCGGTAAGCACAGCTTCCATAAATCGGTTCCGCTCTTCAAGTTCCAGACTGGTCTCTAAAATATCTTTTTGCTGCTGATCCAATTGACGGATCATTTTGTTAAAAGCTCTGGTTAAACCACCCAGATCATCATAGCCTTTTTTAATGGGCGCACGTGCCGTAAAATCTCCTTTTCCTACTTTTTCCGATGCATCAACTAAATTTGTAATCGGCTCCATCAGTTTTCTGGCAAAGCCAATCCCCATCCAGATCGCGGCAAAAAGTATTAAAAAGGCAATGACGATATAAGTTAGGTTAAACCACAGCCGATACCTGTCCTTTTCGTTCAGCGCAGCCATATAGTCTGACCGCGCATCCTT
The DNA here is from genome assembly GCA_024280095.1 of Alphaproteobacteria bacterium. Classification (GTDB taxonomy): domain Bacteria; phylum Pseudomonadota; class Alphaproteobacteria; order Sphingomonadales; family Emcibacteraceae; genus Paremcibacter. The sequence continues at coordinate 11,025 of JAJRQU010000016.1, forward strand.
GGTATTTTTCACAAGAGCAAGTGCCTTGGGGTCAACAAAGCGACTGATGTATAAAAAATAGCCTAAGAATCCATCTAAGGCGACAAGTACCCTCACGCGGTTATCATTATCACCGCCAATAATCGGTACAATATCTCCCTTGGCCGCCATTTCCAGCGCAGCGAGGGGAAATGAATCTCCAATCAAACTTAATGTGGTTTTAGCCCGCGCCTTAACCTGACCATTTCGTTCGAATATAATGGCTTCTGACAGAGATAGAAACTGTGCCTGAACCGATAATGCCTGCTCCAATAATAACTGGTTTTGTGTCAGGCTGAAGGCCTGCGCATTCAAATCTCTCGCCACCCCAAGAACATCGGCCTGAAGGGCTTTCTTATGCTCTTCTATATAGGCTTCTGCCACAGCCTGAGAATTATCGAGAGCAGTACGTACCTTGTCACTGAACCAGCTTTGCAGCCCAAATTCCAGAAACATTCCGGATACAATAGCCACGATAATCGTGGGCGTGATCGCCACGATACTGAATAATGTTATAATACGCCTATGCAGCCGGGAACTTCCAACTCCCGATTTTTGTCCTGCTCTTAATTGAACAATTTCCCGCGCAATCATGGCACCAAAAATAAGCAAAATAGCCAAATTTATGGTCAGCATTACGAAAAGTGTACTGGAAGTCGGCAGAAACGGGCCAACATCAGAGAAAGTCGCAAAGGTCGCAAGAACGGATAAAACAGCCGCGATGGCTAATCCATAAGTTGACTTCTTGGCAAGATTAACTTTTCTTGCCCATGAGCCAAGTCTTCTAAATTTCTTAGTGTCTCTAATATCCATTTGAATGTAGAGTATCATATTGTTGTAATTTTACAACATTTCAAATGCGGCGTTAACTTTTACGAATATCGATATTCAAATCTTTAATTTTCTTACGCAAGGTATTTCGATTCAGCCCTAATAATTCCGCCGCTTTTATCTGGTTACCTCTGGTCGCTGACAATGTATTTTCAATCAAAGGTCTCTCAAATTCACTAAGCAGGCGGGAATATAATCCGGGCGGGGGTAAATCATGGGGAAGATGGGCATCAAAATAACGTTTAAGGTGGCGATTTATGGATTCTTGAAGTGTTTCATTAGAGGCCGCCCCATTTTCTTCGACTTGTCCGCTAACGGGCAAAGGCACCATTTCCGAACAGGCAATCTCAAGGGTAATCGTATCCTCAACATATAGGGCAGCTATCCGTTGGCATAAATTTTCTAATTCACGAACATTGCCTGGCCAAGGATATTGCTTAAGGTAATTCAAGGCTTCTTTATCAATGAGCTTTGGTACTTGAGAATTTTCTGCAGCATAACTATTTAAAAATTGGCGCATGAGATCATTGATATCTTCAACCCTCTCGCGTAGAGGCGGCAATCTTAGCGGGACAACATTCAACCGATAATATAAATCTTCCCTGAATAGCCCATGACTTATCAAGGATTTAAGATCACGATGGGTCGCGCAGATAATGCGGACATCTGTTTTTATGGTTCTTTTACCGCCAACTGCCGTATATTCCCCTTCTTGCAGCACACGGAGCAATCGGGTTTGCGCCTCAAGCGGCATATCACCAATTTCATCCAAGAATAATGTTCCGCCCTGGGCCTGCTCAAAACGACCCGAACTACGGCTTTCCGCGCCGGTGAAGGCCCCTTTTTCATGGCCGAATAATTCACTCTCAATCAACTCCCTTGGGATTGCCGCCATATTAAGAGCGACAAAAGGGTTGTTCTTACGTTTGCCAAAATCATGCAGGGCCTGGGCCACCAATTCCTTTCCTGTACCGGACTCGCCTGTTATGGTGACCGTCAGGTCAGTGGCCATCAGGCGGGCCATAACACGATATACATTCTGCATAGCGGGCGAGCGGCCGATTAAGGGTAATTCCTCTGTGTCATCCCCCACGATAGCCGCATCAACAACATTAAATTTTACCGTAAGCGCTTTCGTAACAATGGACTTTAATTCATTCAAATCAAACGGTTTTGGCAGATATTCATAAGCCCCGCGTTCCGTTGCCTTTACCGCCGTCATCAAGGTATTTTGCGCGGACATGACAATCACGGGCAAATCGGGGCGTATTTTCTTAATTTTCAGCAGAAGGTCAAGGCCATTCTCATCGGGCATGACAACATCCGTGATCACCAAGTCGCCCTCTCCATTGGATACCCAGCGCCATAGGGTGGCGGCATTACTGGTTAATTTAACCTCATAGCCTTCTCTTTCCATCGCCTTGGACAATACCGTGCGTATGGCCTTGTCATCATCTGCTATTAACAGCATTTTACCGGTCATAATCCTTGTCCTTTATAGCTTGGCAGCAATACCCTGAAAATTGTATTTTCCCGGGCCGTATCACATTCAATAATGCCGCCATGATCCCCGATTATTTTTGCCACGAGCGCCAGCCCCAAACCTGTGCCTGAGGGTTTTGTCGTTACAAACGGGTCAAATAAATGCGGCTTTAAATCATCCAGAATACCGCACCCATTATCAATCACGCAGATTTCCAGCGGCAGATGCATACGTGCACCGGATCCTGCAACAGCGACCCTCACCCCATGACGGTAGGCCGTCGTCAAGGTCACTTGCCCGCCCTTTGATTGCGGCAAAGCCTCAACAGCATTTTTAATCAGATTTAAAAAAACCTGAATCAACTGCCCCTTATCGCCGCGCGCTGACGGAATGGAAGGGTCATATTTTTCTTTGAATATAACATGTTTACCAAACCCGTTCTGGGCCAGTTTCCGGACATGTTCCAATACTGAATGGATATTGATATCTTCTGGTACAATTGGTTTGTTATTGGAAAAAACCTCCATGCGATCTACGAGCGCGCAAATCCGGTCTGTCTCTTCACAGATCAGGCGGGTGAGGCCCTTGTCCTCATCACTGGCATCTTGTTCTAAAAGCTGCGCCGAACCCCGAATGCCGGACAAGGGGTTTTTAATCTCGTGGGCCAAAACGGACGCCATGCCCGCGACCGACCGCGCGGCACCCCGATGATTTAACTGTTGACTGATTTTTTGGGCGATACTTCTTTCCTGCAGCTGAATAACCATGTCTCCGTCTCTATCCATAAGAGGGGAAACATGAATATCCACACGCTTGTTACCATATTTTGGGCTGCCCAATATAATGTCATATTCAGAAATAATGGCTTTGCTTTTCCGGGACTGGCCAATGATAGCCACGAGAGGACTATCATGCGAGACAATATCTTCCAGCTTACGCTTAAGAAGCATCTTTGCGCCAGAAAAAAACAATTGTTCCGCCGCGTTATTCACATAAATGATCTGATTTTCGTTGCTTACCACGACAATAGAATCCGGCAGAGAGTTTAAAATCAAATCCTGACTTATGATATCTTGCGGTTTCAAGCGGCAACCTCCGCAATCAGCGGATCAAAGAAACAATGGATCATATCCCTCACCTGGCTTGAATCACTTAAGTGATTGACCTGCTGACGGAAAGAAGCGCTGTCCCTTAACCCCTTTGTATACCATGAAATATGCTTGCGGGCGATTCTCTTGCCGGCATCTTCGCCGTAATGATCAAGCATGGCCTGATAATGATTAATCACAATATATTTGAGTTCTGCCAAGCTTGGATCAGGCCGTTTTTCGCCGGTCTTTAAATAATGAATGACCTGTGATAAAAACCAGGGCTTACCATATGCCCCCCGGCCAATCATGACCCCGTCCGCGCCGGATTGACGCAGGGCTTCTGCGGCATCTTCGCAGGTAACAATGTCCCCGTTAGCGATCACCGGAAGAGATACGGCATCTTTGACTTGATGGATGAATGTCCAGTCCGATTTGCCTTTATACATCTGATTTCTGGTTCGGCCATGAACCGTCACCATTTTAATACCGACATCCTCTGCAATGCGCGCAAGTTCCGGGGCATTGCGGTTCGTAATATCCCAGCCTGTACGCATTTTCAGGGTCACAGGAACATCCACGGCCCCCACGACGGCGACCAATATACTTTTGGCAATGGTCAAATCCTGCATCAAGGCCGACCCCGCATAGCCATTAACAATTTTCTTGGCCGGACAGCCCATATTGATGTCAATGATTTTGGCCCCTTTATCCTGATTCATTTTTGCGGCCAGCGCCATCATGTCGGGGTCATGGCCTGCAAGCTGTACAGACATCAGATATTCATCGCTTTCCGCATAGGCCATTTTATGGGTACGTTTATGATCCCGTATCATGGCCTGACTGGCAATCATTTCAGATGTCACGAGCCCCGCCCCAAAGCTTTTGACCAGCCTTCTAAAAGGCAGATCGGTTACGCCGGCCATCGGACAGAGCAAAACAGGGTCTTCTAGCGTGATCGGTCCAATATTTATGGTCATATTTTTTAAAGTCATGTCTAATATTTAAGCAATTTATATTAATGATTAATGTTTAAGCAAAATTACGCGGCACTATAGCTGAAAAGACTTTCTGGGTCAAAGGGCAATTACTTCAAGAAAAATACAGACTTTTTTATTGCAGAATGATAGATTTGCCCTCTGAAATAACGAATGGGATGATGATATTATGAGGGTTGCCGTAATAATAGTTGCTGCGGGAAGAGGCCATAGAGCAGGCGGAGAAATTCCCAAGCAATATATATCACTTTGCGGAAAAACAATCCTTGAACGCACCATCGAAAATTTTGCCAAGGTGCCCTATATTGACTTGATCCAATGCGTTATTCATCCGGATGACCGTGAATTATATGATCTATCCACTCAATTATTAATTCAAGAAAACCAAGCGATTCCCCTCCTTGACCCCGCGCTTGGCGGCACGACACGGCAAAAATCCGTCATGAACGGCTTGCAGAGCCTTGCTCAGGACGAACCTGATCTGGTTTTAATTCATGATGCCGCCCGCCCTTTCATCACGCCAAAACATATTGAGGAAATTATCATGGCGGCCACCGATCATGGCGCGGTCGTTCCCGTCCTGCCCGTGGTTGATACTGTTAAACTGCTCAGCGAAAATAAAATAAAGGAAACCATAGATCGCAATAGTTTGGTGCTGGCGCAAACGCCGCAAGCCTTCCGGTATAAGCTGATATACATGGCACATAAGCGAATGGAAGCCCAGGAGATGACTGACGATTCTGCCATCGCGGAATCTTGCGGCGTTCAGGTTTTAACCATACCAGGCGAAGAAAGTAATTTTAAAATCACCACTCATGAAGACCTGCAAAAGGCCGAAAATATGATTAAGAATAACCTTACCGATATGCGCAGCGGGCTTGGATATGATGTCCATGCCTTTGAAGAGGGAAATCAGGTGATATTAGGCGGTATTACGATCGCCCATGACCAGAAATTAAAAGGCCATTCAGATGCTGATGTGGCCCTGCATGCGTTAACCGATGCCGTGCTGGGCGCCATTGGCGAAGGGGATATCGGTCACCATTTCCCGCCCAGTGATGATCAATGGAAAGGCGCAGATTCAGACATATTCCTCAAACATGCGGCGCAGTTGGTTAAGGAAAAGGGCGGCATCATAAGCAATATTGACCTGACAATTATTTGCGAAACCCCAAAAATTTCGCCCCATACTCAAGCCATGCGAGAAAATATCGCCAGAATTCTGGATATTACCCCTTCGCGCGTTAGTATAAAAGCAACCACAACGGAAAGGCTTGGCTTTACGGGCCGCAAAGAAGGCATCGCCGCCCAAGCCATTGCAACCGTCAGATTACCAGAATAGAGAGAATAAAAATATGTTCATCGATAAATGGTCAAAATCCCCAGTTCACCCGGCCCTGTTGCTGGCCACATGGTTTTATTCCGGCCTTGCCCCAAAAGCGCCCGGCACCATGGGATCATTGGCCGCCCTTCCCTTTGCCTGGGTCATCATTGAACGCTTTGGCCCCATGGGCTTGTCTGTGGCCATCATCCTTGTATTTATGGCAGGCCTATGGGCATCGAAGGTTTATATAGATGAAACCGGAAAAACCGACCCCGGAGAAATCGTCATTGATGAGGTGGCCGGCCAGTGGATTGCCTGTCTGCCCATTGCCGCCATGACGGCAACTATCCCCCTATCCGTTGGCCCAATGTTTCTGGCCTTTGTGGCATTCCGGGTTTTTGACATCTATAAACCCTGGCCCATCAAGATTTTTGATGACCGCCATGACGCGTACGGCGTGATGATGGACGATGTGATCGCCGGATTTATGGCTGCCGCAATCGTGATTGGATTTTATATTTATGTTCTCTGATGACATTATCAAGCTTGCCACCGAGACGTTACAAATGGCGCGGGACAAGGGCTTTCATCTGGCCACCGCAGAATCCTGCACCGGCGGGTTAATCATGGCCGCCTTGACCGAGATCGCCGGATCATCGGACGTGGTCGACAGAGGCTTCATCACCTACACCAACCGCGCCAAAATGGAGATTTTGGGCGTCAGTACCGAAACCCTGCGCATCGGTGGCGCGGTGACAGAGGAAACTGCGATAGCTATGGCAGAAGGCGCGCTCAACCATTCATCGGCCAACCTCGCCATCTCCGTCACCGGCATCGCCGGCCCCGGCGGCGGCAGTGCCGAAAAGCCCGTAGGGCTGGTTCATATGGCCTGTGCCAAACGGAACAGTGTGACTGTTCATGAAAAACATACATTTGGAGATATTGGACGGTATAAAGTCAGGGAAGCAACGGTGGCTGCAGCTTTGCGGTTGTTTTTGAAGACAATGAATAAACATCCCCGCCGCAAGTAGCGGGGTATTTATCCTCTTTGAATTCCGCTCAAGCGCCGCTAGAGTCTGCGCTCCCTTTTTAATCCGCCAAGTCTTTTGATTTCTGATGGGCGGCGCGGACGGTTTCGCTCATGAGTTTGCCAAGGCCGTTTTCTCCCATCAAAATATTCAAGCCAGCCTCCGTTGTCCCGCCCGGACTGGTGACATTCATGCGAAGCTGCGCCGCACTCTCATCCGACTGTTCAAGCAAAGCCCCGGCCCCGCATATGGTCGCCCGTGCCAGCTTTCTGGCAAGGTCTGCGGGCAGGCCCACCTGTTCCCCCGCCCCGGCCAATGCCTCAACCATGCTAAATACATAAGCAGGGCCGCTGCCGGAAACGGCAGTTACCGCGTCGATTAATTTTTCTTCGTCAACCCATTCAACGCCGCCCACAGCCGACAATAGGTCACCGCAAATATCTTTCTGGGACGGGTTCACATTCTTATTGGGATAGCCCACTGTAATGCCCTTGCCAATGGATGCGGGGGTGTTGGGCATGGCGCGAACGATGGCCGCTGCCTGCCCCAAATGACGTTCAAAATATCCAATGGTCTTGCCCGCCGCGATGGATAGAAAAACAGAACCCGCATAATTCAAGGATTTCAGGCTGTCCATTGCCTGATCCATGAGCTGAGGCTTAACGGCCAGAATAATAAATGAGGGGGTTAATATAGTGGGAAAATCCGCAATATCCGCAACAATATTATTGGTATTTAAGTCAGGCAGCATGGTCAATACGCCTGCCTTGTCCGGATCAGCGACGATAACAGCATCGCCGGATAAGCCGCCCGTCAACCAGCCTTGCAACATCGCGCCGCCCATTTTGCCGCAGCCGATCAGTAACAAGGGCTTTTCAGGCCGAATAAGGGATAGTTTGGACATATGAGTTTCCTGCATGGGTAATCTAGAGGGAAAAATCAGGCCTCGCCAACTGTTTCCAGCATGGCAGACCTTATGGCCTCTTCCGGGCTTTGATCAGCCCATAAAACAAACTGAAAAACAGGGTAATATTTATTGCTTTCCCGCAAAATTGTATCCGTTACTTTTTCGCAGATATCAGCCGTAACGCTCTGACTTATGCCAACCATATTGCTATGGCGGAACATCAACGTGTTATCTTCGGTCCAGATCGCAAAATGTCCAATGGCCAGCTTTTCATTCACCAAATTGATGGTTTCCAATATTTTGGTCTTTTTACTGTCCGGCACGCGCATATCCATCATCGCCGCCGCCTGAAGCAGATTTTCCTCTTCGACCCAAAAATATCGAATATGAAAATCGCACCATTCACCGCTCAGTGCAACCGTAATTTCGTCATCCGTAGAACGCTCATATGGCCATTCATTCTGACCCGCGATCATTTCCAGTATGTCGAGCGGATTTTCCACCAAACCATCAAAGATGTCATTGTCAACTGCTGTCATTTTTTCGTATCTTTACGCGTTTTTGCTTTTGTCGTTTTTTTTGTCACTGCCTTTTTTTCGAGCAATTGTTTTTCGAGGGCAATAATTTTCTGTTCCAATATTTCATTCTTCGTGCGAGCCTGCTTGACCATATCACGCACCACATCGAATTCTTCCCGCGAAACAAGATCCATATCTTTCAGGATATATTCCAGCCGCGTGCGAAACATGGTTTCAAACTCCCCCTTTACCCCGTGAAGGGTTCCGGCGGCGCTCTGGCCTAATTTTGCGAGGTCATCAAAAAATTTATTATCGGTCTACACGTATCGCCCTTTTAAAATAAAATTATATTGCCTAAGGTTTTTATGAAACTTACCCAGTTCTTTCAAACATTTAAAGTATAATATGCCGAAACTGAATATGAAAACCAAACAGATTCATTTCATTGAACCTTGACTTGCGATAAAAGCCCTGCATGATGGCCGTTAAACAAGTGTAAAACAGTGATAATCGGCAATGAATATATGTTAGAAATTTTATTATCCTCCAGCCTTACCTTTCCTAATATTTCTCCTGATATTGTTAAAATTGGCCCTCTGACGATTCGCTGGTATTCCATGGCCTATCTTTTGGGCTGGGGCATTGCCTGGTTTCATATGCTGCAATTGATCAAAAAAAAGGGGGCCCCCGTCAACGCCGCGCAGGTTGGGGACTTCTTTTTCTGGGCAATGATGGGGATTATCCTCGGCGGGCGACTCGGCTATGTTTTATTTTATAATTTTGATTTTTATCTCCGGCATCCGGGGGATATTCTTGCCCTTTGGGACGGAGGCATGTCTTTCCACGGCGGTTTCATCGGGGTGTCCGTTGCCAGTTATTTCTTTTGTAAAAAACATAAAATTGCTTTTTTTCGCTTTACCGACCTGATGGCGTGCGTCTCCCCTATCGGATTGTTTCTGGGACGCCTGAGCAACTTCATAAACGGGGAATTATTTGGCCGGATCACCGATGCGCCAATCGGCATGGTATTTCCGCGCGGCGGGCCCCTGCCCCGTCATCCAAGCCAGCTATATGAAGCTGTTCTCGAAGGATTGCTATTGTTTTTATTGCTCTGGTTTCTGTTTTATTTCACCAACATTCGGAAAAAGCCCGGCATGTTAACCGGAATTTTTATCATTGGTTATGCCGCCGCCCGCAGCTTCGTAGAATATTTCCGCGAGCCGGATAATCACATTGGTTTCCTTTATGGCACAGGCTTTCTGACGATGGGGCAACTACTGTCCATTCCCATGGTTCTGGTCGGGCTTTATCTTATCTTTCGCAAACATAAAAAGAGCATATGAATGCGCTGCAAAAATATCTCATTAAACTGATAAAAGTCCAAGGACCGATTTCAATCGCCGCCTTCATGGCCGAAGCCCTTGGCAATAAGCAGCACGGTTATTACATGAAACAAGACCCCTTTGGACAGGGCGGCGACTTCACAACAGCGCCGGAAATCAGCCAGATGTTTGGCGAGATAATCGGCCTGTGGCAGGCCAACAACTGGCTGAATATGGGCCGGCCCGAGACAATACATCTTATTGAACTTGGCCCCGGACGCGGCACGTTGATGCAAGACGCGCTAAGATCCATGAAAATCGTCCCCGGTCTGCTGGATGCGGTTACACTCCATTTTGTTGAAACATCCCCCGCCTTACGCAGGATACAGAAAAAGAACCTGCAAGCTTATATAAAGCCCATTTGGCACAATCGTATAAATGAAGTTTTGGACGTTGCCGGCGGCGAGCCGATCTTTGTTATCGCCAATGAATTTTTTGATGCCTTGCCTGTTCGCCAATTCCAAAAAACCGAAACCGGCTAGCACGAAAGGCTCATTTGCCTTGATTCCCATGAGAACCTCTGCTTTCAACTTGCCCCTGTTCCCACGTCAGAACAGATAATACCCCCCGCCCATCACCGGGCTGAGAACGGGAGCATCGTAGAAATTTGCGCCATTGGCGAAAATATTCTGGCAGAGGTCGCGAACCATATAAAAATAAATAATGGTGCCGCCCTGATCATTGATTATGGTCATGACAGCCACGGCACCGGGGATAGCCTGCAAGCCGTAAAGGGGCATCAATATAGCGACATATTAATCAATCCCGGTGATGCAGACCTGACCACCCACGTAAATTTTCAGCGGTTAAAAGAGATTACCCAAAGAATTGACATCAAAACATATGGCCCAATTGGCCAAGGTGACTTTCTTCAGTCAATGGGGATTAAGGCCAGAAGCGACAAGCTGAGCCTTAATGCCACAAGTACGCAGAAAAAGGATATTCATGCCGCCCAGCACAGATTAATAGATGAGAGCGAGATGGGAAAGCTCTTTAAAGTTATGGCTTTGACGGATCACGGTCTTCAAGGCGTTATAGGATTTGAGGGCTGAAATGGTGCCCATCAAAAGCCCCCTGTTGAATGATATACAAAATATCAGCCACGGCTTTTTCACCCGTCAGGGGGGCTGCTCCACAGGCCTATATAAATCGTTAAACTGCGGCCCGGGATCAGATGATAAACCAAAGAATGTCGAACGCAATCGTCAAAATATATGCGCGAGCCTCGGCGGTGAAAACGTCAGGCTTTGCGGCCTATATCAAATACATAGCAATATTGTCCATTTTCTGGATAACGTCAGCGGCGATTATATCTTACCCAAGGGGGATGCACTGGTCACCAAACAAAGAAATATTGCCCTTGGTATTTTAACGGCGGACTGCGCCCCCGTTTTGCTGGCTGACCCCATAAATAACATCATTGGCGCGGCTCATGCCGGGTGGAAAGGCGCCTTAACGGGAATTCTTGAAAATACAGTCAAGGTGATGTGTGACAATGGGGCCACCCTCGAAAATATCCAAGCCGCTATTGGGCCATGCATTTCGCAGGAAAATTACGAGGTTGGCCCAGAATTTCTGTCAAATTTTATGGCCCACAACGCCAAATATAAAAGCTATTTCATCAATAGTCCGAAGAAAAACCACCATCTATTCGATTTGAAGGGCTTTGCAGAAAGCAGATTAAAGGAAATGGGCATTAAGAGCCTTGATATTTTGCCTTTTGACACCTACGCCAATGCGGATAATTTCTTCAGCTACCGCAGAACAACCCACCATAACGAACAGGATTATGGTCGGCAGATATCCGTCATAATGAGACAATAACGCCAATCTTATGAAATAAATGCATGCCCTGCATTTAAATTTTACTATTTAAATTTTACAGGGCATGCATCAGTGGTACTCATCTTACTACACCACTTGAAATATTACGTTTTTAGTGTCAGTCTGTGTCTGCGGCGGGAGGTCGCAATCATACCCAACAAAGCCAATCCGAATATACCTACCATCGCTGGCTCAGAAACCTGAGTTACCCTAATTCTAGCAACTTCGAACAGTTGTGCTGATACTGTGAAATCTGCAGCTGCTTGCAGAATGGTGTAACCTGCTGGCGTAAGCGCGCCGAAAATGTTAAACCCACCTTCTAGATCCAGTCCGGGGTGTAGGGCAATAACGCCATCTTCTGCTGTGCCTGCTCCAGCACCGGGCAAAAAGGGTGAGCCATCACCAAAATTGCGTTCTGTACCGGCATCATATACCTGACTGCCATAAATGATAATATCCAGAGCGGTAAAGTTTCCGCTCATATCAAACAGGGAATAAGCCATAGGATCGGCATTACCTATGAAGGCATCATTCGTCGGAATGAGCATGGACAGGAAACTTAAGTAACCATTGTTCGCCGCATTAATGTTAAAAATTGCGGATGCTGTTTCCCCTGGTTCAAATACGGGTGCGCCAGCAAACCCTGCGGGTGCCGTGACGGTACCTTGCACACCATTAGTCGTCTGTGCACTGAATAAACTAGTGATAGGCGCAGTATTTCCCCCTTCAGCCACGGCTTGTACTTGGGATGACGCGGCACTCCCAACATCAAACGTGTTAAATGACCCATCTTGAAATCCTACCCAAAATGGTGTCAGAGCCAATCCACCAGCCGCAAACTGGTTTGTTATCTCAACCTTGACAGGAACTGCCTGCGCAGGCGCAGATAAATATAAAAAGCCTGCAACCGCAGCATATATGGACATCTTTACTTTATTTTTCATTTTCATATTCCTCAAACTAACATTTTCCATGATTATTTTTTGGGACTGCTTATGTCCTCCCAAAGCAACCTATTTCACCTTGATGGATAAATAGTAGGTAAATCTGTTACAGAATACTAATCACTCTTTAATCACTCTTTTGTGATACAATTTATATCTATTTGAATCTTTTAGAAAAAAAATAGGACAACTGTTGTTTTTCACGCTATGTCGAGGGTCAAGTATTTTTTGCAGTTTACATTAAAGCATGCAGTTGTTATTTTGCGGTGTTATTTTCGGGATAGCCCACAATATTGGAAATTCTCCATCAGTATAAATGGCCCTGAATTCAGTGTGTTGCGATTAATTTATATATTACATAAGGGAATACCTCCATGAAGCTTCTGTCCGGCAACAGTAATCGTCCCCTCGCAAAATCCATTGCACGGCATCTTGGTATGGAACTTACAAAAGCGGACATCAAAAGATTCCTGGACGAAGAAGTCTGGATAGAAATTCAGGAAAATGTTCGCGGCGAGGATGTTTTTGTCATTCAGCCAACATCTTATCCTGCAAATGACAATATTATGGAACTTCTGGTGAGCATTGATGCCCTCAGGCGCGCCTCGGCAAATCGCATTACGGCGGTCATTCCCTATTTTGGTTATGCACGGCAAGACAGAAAACCTGGGCCCAGAACACCAATTTCTGCAAAAC
>JAJRQU010000017.1 GCA_024280095.1 Alphaproteobacteria bacterium
ACCGGCGATAATCTGGAATATTTTAAAAAACGTCATCTATCGGCAGAAGTCATCCAGACAAAACTTCTTGAAGGCGGCTGGACCCGCAATATTCGGATCAATGGTGCCGGCCCTGCGGTAAATTTCACCCATCCGGATTATATGGGGGCTATTGGCCTGATCGCCCCCTATTCGAAAGATTTCTGCGCGGGTTGCAACCGGTTGCGGATCACAGCAACTGGCGATTTACGCCTGTGCCTGTTCGGCGAAATTGGCGTTCCGCTGCGAGATTTACTGCAACATGATGATCAAAAACAAGCCCTGCAGGAACGCGTGATGAAACAATTGGATTATAAGAAATCCTCACATTTTCTTTTGCAAGGCGAAACCGGTTTGATCCCCAATCTTTCCGCAACCGGCGGCTAGGACAAAAATTTATGTTACCCTATAAAGATGCCCTGAAAATCATTCTGGCCGAGGCAACTATACGTGAGGGACGCGACTTACCCCTTGATGAAACACTTGGGTCTGTCACAGCAAAAAGAATTAACGGCACGGAATATCTGCCGCCCTTCCATAATTCGGCCATGGATGGTTTTGCCGTCATAAGCCACATGACAAAGGGCGCATCGCAAAATAGCCCTATTACGCTCACCGTGGACGGCAGCACCATGGCGGGGGATTTTCCGGAAACATCTTCTGATTTTATCCCTAAAGGAGCATGGGAAATCATGACAGGCGCGCCCGTGCCTGAGGATTATAACGCGGTTATTCGTATTGAAGATATTAATATTCTGGCCAGAGATGGGAATGAAAGACCCACCGAAATATCGATCATGACAGAGGCTTTCGAAGGAAAAAATATCCGCAAAGCCGGAACTGATTTTTGCCCCGGTGATCTGTTGATGGAAAAGGGCATTCGGATTGGCCCCAATCATATCATGGCCCTCGCGGCCTTGGGACAGGCAAATATTCCCGTGGTGACGCCGCCCAGGGTGGCCGTGATCAGCACTGGCAAGGAACTGGTCGATGATATGGCCCGAACCCTAAAACCCGGGCAAATCCGCAACAGCAATAGCCCATATCTTATCAAAAGCCTTGCTGCATTTGGTATAGCCGCCCGCAATGAGGGGACGATTTTTGACGAACCGGATAAGTTCGAACAGAAAATTCAAGATCTCTTATCAGGTGGCATCCAGATCATTCTGTCTACCGGCGCCGTTTCCATGGGGCGATATGACTTTATTCCTGATGGCCTGAAGAAAATGGGCGCAGAAATATTATTTCATAAGGCCGCCATCCGGCCCGGAAAACCTATTTTATTTGCCCGTTTCCCCAAGGGAACCTATTATTTCGGCTTGCCCGGTAATCCCATTGCTTCTGCTGTGGGACTTAGGTTTTTTGCCTATCCCTTGATACGAAAAATGCTCGGGCAACAACAGGAAAAGCCTGTTAAAGCCATGTTGAATGATGACTTTACCAAAAGCTCCCCCTTTCGGTTTTTCCAAAAGGCCGCCTTTGACGTGAATGCGGATGGCCGGCTGATTGTTGACATATTACCCGGTCAGGAATCCTTCAAAATCAAACCCTTGTTGCAACAGAATTGCTGGGCCATTATTCCTGAAGAGGGCCTGTCGGTGAAAGCCGGAAGTCTGATTGATATTTACCCACTTTCCCCTGACTTTGGTCAAAGCTAATATCATGAAGCTGCGTATTGATCCAAAAAAAATCAGCTTTCGCCTTGATCTGGGCGAATTGGACTTGCTATTGACGCAGGGAGATATCATGGAAAAAACCAATCTTCCCCAAGGCTGCCTGACCTATAAAATTATCTGCTTGCCCGCCGGATCATCACCCATATTCATCGCCGGCAAGGGAAACTTCACCCTGTCTCTGGCCCAAGATGTGATAGAAAGTCATAGAAGCGACCTGCCCTCATTGGCGGGCATTATTTCTGAATTCCCAAGCCAAAAAGGCGATATTATTCAAGTTTCCCTGGAAGTTAATCTAAAGAAAAAAATTCGCCGGGCCTCAAAGTCTTAAGTCCGCAGAAAAATAGCATACCCCAATAGCCCTAAACTCATCACCCAGAATATAATGTAAAATATCATGGCGTTCTTGGCTTTTTTCTTCTCATACCATGTGCGCGGCTGCACCCCCTTAAACAGAAATACCAGTTTGGCCGACAGATTAACGCAAACAATATTCACCGCCAACAACAAGCCCGCGCCAAGGGCCAGATCATACCGCCCCGCACCCAGCATAATGCCCATCGTCGCCCCCGGCGGCAGCAAAGCCACCGCCACCATAACCCCGACCAGAACGCTTGAAAGGCCGCTGGCCAAAGATAATACCGCCGCCGCACCCGACACAAGCGCCAAGGCAATACTGTCAAAACCAACAATTGTTCGCGCCAGCAATTCCGGGCTATTTAATTCATCGGGCCAAAATATCCCCCATATCAGCCCCAGCAAAAAACTGAGCATCAAAGCAACCAAAAATCCAATCAACATGGTTTTTACCGCATTCGCCATCAGATTCAAATCCCCAAGTGCCGTCGAGAGAGCTAAGGCCAGATTAGGCCCGAGCAAGGGTGCAATCACCATGGCCCCAATGACCACCGCCACGTTATTTTCGATCAAACCAATGCCGGCAACGATGGTTGAGAAAATCACCAGCAATATAAAACTTGTGCTGATCTGCGCCCCGCGCGATACATCGGCATAAAGCTCGTCACGGCTGATACCGGAAAAAACGCGGGTTGTTTTAGCGGATTTTATTTTCTCACTGGCCGGATCCTCTGACCTTTGAATTTCTGTTTTTACCTTTTCAACGGGCTTGGGCAATATGGCCTCAACGGGTTGAATGACGATGCGCAATATTTGACTTTTTAAGAATAATTCCTGCAATCGGTCCGTGGCTATTTGGGTATCCTGAGTAGGCACCAGCAAAGCATAGCCCAAGCCATCCGGCCCCACAGGCCATTTATCGACAATATTATCAATCAGCTTAACCTTCTTCGCCAGATCCCCCGCACCGGGCCGGATATGTATCTGAATTATTCTATGGCTCATGTCATCCCCTTCTATTAAAATTATAGCCTAGCATAGAAAATTTTATTGGGATATATTTTCATCATGACAGAAAGTGCGAATTTAGAGCTATTATTAAACAAGCTTTCCCCCCTTCTGGGAGACCGGTTGAGCCGGGCAGAGGCCGTGAGGCAACATCACGGCGAAGACCTCACCCATTTTGATATTTGCCTGCCCGATGCCGTGGCTTACCCCCATAGCACCGAAGAAGTCAGTGCCATTGTCAAGCTGTGCCATATGTATGAAACCCCCGTCATTCCTTATGGCGCCGGAACCGCATTAGAAGGAAATTTTCTGGCCATAAGCGGCGGCCTTACGTTAAATTTTTCTCAAATGGATAAAATCATCGCCCTGCGTCATGACGATATGGATTGCACGGTTGAGGCCGGCGTAACGCGCGAACAGCTCAATCATGAAATCCGCGATACAGGGCTGTTTTTCCCCATTGACCCCGGGGCCAATGCCACCCTCGGCGGCATGGCAGCCACAAGGGCCTCCGGCACCAATGCGGTTCGGTACGGCACCATGCGCGAGAATGTCATCCGCCTGAAGGCCGTCATGGCGGACGGCACCATCATCACCACATCAAGCCGCGCCAGAAAATCAGCGGCGGGCTATGACCTCACGCGCCTTCTGGTGGGATCAGAAGGCACCCTTGGGATTATCACGGAAATCACGGTTCGGCTCTATGGCTTGCCAGAGGCCATGTCGGCGGCCGTCTGCCCCTTCAGCAGCCTTGAAGGCGCGGTGAATACGGTGGTGGAAACCATTCAAATGGGCATTCCCATTGCCCGAATAGAATTGATTGATGACATGCTGATTGATGTGATCAACCGTTTTTCCGGCTTTGATTATCCGCTGGAACCGACGTTATTTATGGAATTCCACGGCAGCAATAATGCCGTTAAAGAACAAGCGGAAATGGTCGAGGAGATCGCCAAGTCCCACGGCGGGCATGGTTTTCAATGGGCAAGCCGCCCCGAAGAGCGCAATAAATTATGGCAGGCCCGCCATGACGGTTTTTTATCCATGAGATCCGCCTATCCGGGCAAGAATTTTTGGGTGACCGATGTCTGCGTGCCTATCTCACGGCTTGCCGAATGTATTCGTGATACCCGAAAGGATATCGCCAAAGCCAATATGGTCGCCCCCTTGGTCGGCCATGTGGGCGACGGCAATTTCCATTTAACCATCCCTTATGACAAAAATAACCCAGAAGATGTGGCGGCCATAGAACAGCTAAATCAGCGGCTGATTGAACGGGCCATCGCGATGGATGGCACCTCGACCGGTGAACATGGTATTGGTCTGGGCAAAAAGAAATACATGGCCCTCGAACATGGCCCGGCCCTTGATTTTATGAAAATCATCAAGAAATCCCTTGATCCAAAAAATATTCTCAATCCCCATAAAATTTTTGATTTATAAAGAGAAATACCCCATGCCCGAAAATTCCGATGAAACAGAAACCGATACGAACTGGCAAGAAAAACTGGATGACATGCAATATCAGGTGGCCCGCTGCGGCGGAACGGAACCGGCCTTTACCGGAAAATATTGGGATCATAAAGCGGCCGGGGATTATCTTTGCATCTGCTGCAAGGCCCCGTTGTTTGGCTCATCCACGAAATATGACAGCGGCAGCGGCTGGCCCAGCTTTTATGATGTGGTTGCCAAAAGTGCCATCAAGATCAATCGCGATCAATCTCTTGGCATGACCCGCGAAGAAGTCGTATGCGCCGCCTGCGACGCCCATTTGGGTCATGTTTTCCCGGACGGCCCCGCCCCTACAGGGCTGAGATACTGCATTAATTCCGCCTCACTGGATTTTGAAGGAAAGACTTAAAATCTTGAATTTATGCGTTATACTCATATTATAACAATAGCCTCACTTGATTGAAATTTATGGGACGTCATGTTTAAAAGAAGTTCATTCTGGAAAATATATTTCCCACTGATCACCATGCTATCCGCCATTCATCATGCGCAGGCCGCTGAAATCAACATTGCGGCGGCCTCGAATTTTGCCGGGCCGATAAAGATGATCATTGCGGATTTTGAGCGGAAAACGGGTCATCGGGCCAACCTGACC
>JAJRQU010000018.1 GCA_024280095.1 Alphaproteobacteria bacterium
GGGCTGATAAGAATTATCTTCCAACAGATCAAAGATAGCGACGCGGCGTTCGTGATCGATATCCGCATTGCGGCGAATGATGGATTTTTCATCCAATTCGATATGGCAGATCCGATAATTGCTGCCCGTCATTATTCTGTGTCCTATTCCTTATTCGTGATCCGGATCCCGATGGATCCCGCGTGGGCCTGCAGGCCCTCTTCTTCGGCAAGGGTTATTGCTGCCGGGCCAATTTCTGCCAGGCTGTCCCGTGTGCATTCTATCAGGGTATTCCTTTTCATAAAATTAAGAACGCTTAATCCGGATGAAAAACGTGCGCTGCGGCCCGTCGGCAGGATGTGATTTGGCCCGGCGACATAATCCCCAACGGCTTCCGGCGTATAGCGCCCTAAAAATATTGCCCCGGCATTGGTGATGTTCTGGGCATATTTGCGGGGGTTTTCAAGGGCAAGTTCCAGATGTTCCGGCGCCAGTTTATTGATCAAGGGGATCGCCGCTTCAAGGCTGTCCACCAATATTACGGCCCCATGATCTTGCCAGCTTTTGCGGGCAATATCCGCGCGGGGAAGTTTGGACAGATGCTCATCCACGGCATCGCAGGTCGCTTGGGCAAAGCCCGCATCATCGGTGATCAGAATAGACTGCGCCATTTCGTCATGTTCTGCCTGTGACAGAAGGTCCATGGCAATCCAGCGCGGATTATTCAGGCCATCTGCGACCACCAGAATTTCCGAAGGGCCGGCAATCATGTCAATGCCGACGATGCCAAAAACTTCGCGTTTCGCGGCGGCCACATAGGCGTTTCCCGGCCCGGTGATAACATCAACAGGGTCAATTGTTTCAGTCCCATAAGCCAGAGCCGCCACGGCCTGTGCGCCGCCGACCTTGTATATTTCCGTAATGCCGGCAAGGTCTGCTGCGGCCAATACAAGGGGGCTTAAGTGGCCGCCGGGCGCCGGAACCACCATGACAATGCGTTCTACCCCGGCGCATTTGGCCGGTATGGCATTCATAAGAACGGACGAGGGATAGGCCGCCTTGCCGCCCGGAACATAAATTCCTGCGGAAGATACCGCTGTCCAACGGGCCGTTAAGGTAACGCCGGCGGCATCCGTATATTCATCGTCTTGCGGAATATGGCGGCGGTGGAAACTGTCAATTCGCGTGGCGGCAAGTTTCAGCGCATCGAGTGTTTCCGTGGCGCAGTGTGATTTGGCTTGGGCGATTTCTTTTTCGCTGACGCGCAAAGTTTTGGCCGAAAGCTGAATGTTATCAAACCGCTTTCCATAATCAAATAACGCCTCGTCTCCGCGATTTTGCACATCTTTTAGTATAGCGCGAACAACATCGGCAACATCCCCGTCGCCTTCTCTGCGGGCGGCTAGAAATTCATCAAAATCCTGATCAAATCCACTGTCTTGGGTGTTTAAACTGGTCACCATTATTCATCACCTGAAAATCATTTTAAATCGTTGCGCGCGCCAATATCTTGCAGTATCTGGCTGATTTCTTCATTGCGTGTTTTGAAGGCTGTTCGATTGACAATGAAGCGTGAGGTAATATCAATGATCTTCTCAATCTCTACCAGCCCATTGGCTTTGAGGGTGTCACCCGTACTGACCAGATCCACGATGCGCCGGCACAGGCCAAGACTTGGGGCCAGTTCCATGGCCCCGTTCAGCTTGATGCATTCGGCCTGAACCCCGCGCTTGGCAAAATGCTTGCGGGTCAGGTTGGGATATTTTGTGGCGACACGAACATGGCTCCAGCGGCTAGGGTCGTCATTGATACTTAAGGCGGTTAATTCAGCCACAGACAAACGGCAATGACCAATATTCAGATCAAGAGGCGCATATATTTCCGGATAATCAAATTCAAGCAGGACATCATTGCCCGCAACCCCAAGATGCGCCGCGCCAAAGGCAACGAAGGTTGCCACATCAAAGCTTCGGACCCGAATGATTTTAAGCAGGGGATTATTGGTGCCGAAAGTCAGTTTGCGAGACTTGGGGTTATCAAAATCCGCTTCGGGGATTATGCCGGCGGCTTTTATGATGGGCATAACCTCTTCAAGGATACGGCCTTTGGGCAGCGCCAATATCATAGGTTCCGAGGCGTATTCTTGGTTGGATTCTGAGGCAGATTTAATGTCGGATTCTGGTGAGGTCACCTTAACGTCACTCCTGAAATTCTATAAATTCACTTCGTTGTACGAAATTGTATGTCAACTATCCAGCATAGATTTGATGTTTTACCTATTTTCGTCTTGCAGATCATCAAGTATATCATGTTCGGGGTGACATTTCGCGGGCCAGGGGGTACCAATATCCTGCATATGAGCCGAAATTATTTCGCATTCCAGTCTGATGATGCCGTCACCGGAAAATATGAAATCCACATGGAATGTTTTCTTTTCCGTTTCGTATGCCTCGATGGATAAGAGTTCCAGCGGTTTGTCTTTCGTCGTTACCGTAATATTTTGACTGTTGATTTTCAGAACATCATCAAAATGAAGGCCTGTGCGAATACGGCAGCATGCCATATTTATATTCTGCGCGATATCTTGACCTTCTCTCAAAATAGCATCACCGGTTTCCGGACATCTGTTTTCCCAGACATAGCGGTTCAGCATCATGACAAATCTTCGGCCTTTATGCTGGTAGGTGATATCACCCATTATGGTGACAGCATCCTGAAGATAGGCGGATAAAATGGTGATGTCGGCGCGGTCTTCTGCTCTGAGTTTCAGCTTTTCCAATCGTTGTCCCTCTTTAAGTTTAAATACCATCTGCCTTCTGGCGGGATATTCTCGCCCCGCAAGAACCTAATTTTTGTACAAGACGTTCATAGCCCCGGTCCAGATGATAAATCCGGTTAACTTCTGTTGTGCCTTCTGCGGCAAGCCCGGCGAGCACCAATGACATGGACGCGCGAAGGTCTGTTGCCATCACAGGCGCGCCCAAAAGCCGCTTGATGCCCCTTACCGTGGCGGTGGCACCATTGACGGTTATATCCGCCCCCATACGGCATAATTCAGGGACATGCATAAAACGATTTTCAAAGATGGTTTCCGTAATGACCGATGCGCCTTCACAGAGGGTCATCATGGCCATAAGCTGCGCTTGCATATCCGTCGGAAATCCGGGGTAAGGCTGGGTTACAGCATTGATACCAATGATGTTATCTGAACCAAGATGCGCGATCAGCCCGTGATCTGTTTCGGTAAATTTAATGCCGGCCTGTTCGAGAATTCCAAGAGTTCCTGTCATGACCAAAGGCAGGTCTTGGCCGATAAGTTCCAGCTCCCCGCCGGTCATCGCGGCGGCGATCGCATAACTTCCGGCTTCAATTCTGTCCGGCATAACGGTATATTCTGCGGCGTGAAGCTCTGGAACGCCGATGACTTGCAGACGTGATGAGCCAATGCCTGAAATTTTTGCCCCCATGGCCATAAGGCAATGGGCAAGATCAGAAATCTCAGGTTCCTGCGCCGCATTTTCGATGATCGTCGTCCCATCCGCAAGGCAGGCGGCCATCAGAATATTCTCTGTTGCGCCCACAGAAATTGTAGGAAAATGAACAATGCCGCCGGTAAGTTTGCCGCTGGCCCGCACATAGCCGTCCTTAAGTTCAACGACAGCACCAATATCTTCAAAGGCCTTTAAATGTAAATCAATGGGACGATTGCCAATGGCGCATCCGCCGGGCAGGGAGACTATCGCTTCGCCTTCCCGGGCGAGTAGAGGGCCAAGCACTAAAATCGAGGCGCGCATTTTACGCACCATCTCATAGGGGGCCGTGGTGCTGGTGATGGTATCTGTGACGATATTCGCGGTTTGACCGCTGCCGATATCCCAACCTTCCTCGCTATAGCTGATCGCGCTGCCAAGTTCACAGAGCAGGTCGGCCAGAGTTTTAATATCTGCCAAATGGGGCAGGTTATGAAGGGTCAGGCCGCCGCGCGTCAGCAGGCCTGCGCACATAAGCGGCAGGGCAGAATTCTTGGCCCCGCTAATGGGCAGTTGGCCTTGTAATCTGTGGCCACCTTCAATGACAATCTTTTCCATATATAAATAGTTTCTTTAATTACGGTATTTTCGGGTTATAATTTTGGTAAGGTAACGCCGGTTTGACCCATATATTTTCCGGATCGGGCATTATAGGGCACCTCGCAC
This sequence comes from Alphaproteobacteria bacterium, assembly GCA_024280095.1. Classification (GTDB taxonomy): domain Bacteria; phylum Pseudomonadota; class Alphaproteobacteria; order Sphingomonadales; family Emcibacteraceae; genus Paremcibacter. The sequence goes on from JAJRQU010000018.1 coordinate 4,176, forward strand.
GGTTCATTTCCTTCGAAAAACAGAAATTGGCAGGCCCCTTCATTGGCATAAATTTTGGCAGGCAGGGGCGTTGTATTGGAAAACTCCAATGTCACATGCCCTTCCCAACCCGGCTCAAGCGGCGTGACATTAACAATAATGCCGCAGCGGGCATAAGTTGATTTTCCAAGACAAATAACCAGAACATCTTCCGGGATGCGGAAATATTCCACCGTCCGCGCCAAAGCAAAAGAGTTCGGGGGAATGATGCAGGTATCGCCGGGCCGATCGACAAAACTTGCCGAGGAAAAGTTTTTCGGATCGACCGTCACCGAGTCCACATTGGTGAATATCTTGAATTCACTGGAAACGCGGGCATCATAACCATAAGATGACAAACCATAAGAGATAACGCCGTCCCGCTTTTGACGATCTTCAAAAGGTTCAATCATGCGATCGTTCAAGGCTTTTTCTCTAATCCATTTATCTGACATAATCGCCATATGATTTCAGGTCCTTTTTTCACTTGGTTTTTTATCTATGGTTTTGTAACCCAGAATGCTTATGTCCACAAGTCCGATGGGCAAGCAAATTTTATTCTACTTTGTGATCAGAAATGATGTCTTTGGAAATGTCTGTTTCTTTTGATGCCGGGGGGGCATGTTGCTTGCGGCGCTTTAAATTATTACGAAGGGCCTGAGCCAAACGCTCTTGCTTGTTTTTTTTCTTTTCTTCTTTGTTCATAACTTTAGCCCAGTCTTTGCAAATTTATCTGTATGGATATATTCTTATAACGCCTTTAGGACAATTTAAGGGCAATTTTCTGGAATCACAAATATTTCTGGAATAGGGCTTGCGCGATGTTAAAAGCTATGGCATCTTCCGCGCCATTCTGACAGAGGATTAATGGATTCCCCCTGTCTGGCCCACCTTATTAAAGGGCCGCTGTAGCTCAGTGGTAGAGCGCGTCATTGGTAATGACGAGGTCGGGAGTTCAATTCTCCCCAGCGGCACCATTTATTTAAGTGTATGATTTATATGGCGTTTCACTTAATTCTACTATGCTCGATACAGTGTAACTCTTTGATTTTAAAGACTTTAGAGTTCAATTCTCTTTTGCTAGTTAGTGTGTAATGTTTTTGAAGAGTTTGGCCACAGATTCATAGTTGCCTTTATAGCCATCAACCATAGCGGCGATCATTTCTTCCTGTGAAGTTAATGTGTAATCAATTGTCACATCAAGGCGCTTAAAAATTTCACTGAATAAAATACGTTGTGTACGCCCATTTCCTTCTCTAAAGGGGTGAAGGACATTAATATCTGCAAAATATTTTGCGGCATCCTCAAACGATAAGCTCTTTTCTCTTAATTTGATGTTGATTTCATCAAATAGGCGGTTAGCTTCACTTTCAATCGCTTCGGGGTAGGCAAAGATAGTTCTCCCCTTGGCAATGCGAATTGTGCGTAATTTACCAGCCCACGTGTAAACATCTTCGAAACAGGTTTTATGAATATGTTGCCATTCTGTTAGACCGATAGCCTCAGTTGTTGAAATATAGTCAGTGGCCTCGACAAAGTGTGCCTGAAAAATAACTTCTTCAAATTTTTCCAGTTCTTTGGGGTTTTGTAGGTTTGGAATATTTTTCAGAACGCCCGTTGCTTGGTCAATATATGTATCTTGCTTGGAGCTAAAATATTTGTCGTGGTCTTTACTCTGATCTTGCATACTTTAGGGCTTCTGAGATGAGTTCACGGTGCGTTAATTTACCAGACTGATAATTACGGGCAATATTATGTTGTTGCTTAGTCAGCTTCATGCCTTCCAATTTCAAATTCGCTACACCTTGCTCATAAATAAAGTCGTTATTATTAGTATGTCTGCTCATTTTATAATCCAAATGTTAACACGGTATATAATCATCATACAGTCAGTTAAGGCGTTTTGTAAATCTTTTAAAGAATAGTAGTAATCCCAAAATCATGGTTCAGGATCAGGTATATTCTTGCTTATAGATGTGTCTTGCAGGATGTCTTCCCAACGCGATAATTCATCGAACAAGGTGTTCAACTTATTTCCCTCGTGGGGCACCATTTTTTACGTTTTATCTATATAGAGTAAGATATTAACTGAAATATATATTCGTTGTTATCGTTGGTACTACAAAAAGGTACTACAAAAATGCAGCGGATTAAATACCTGTTTCAAAATCAATATGGAATCTATTATTTCAGATATTCCCTTCCGACTTGGTATATTCGAAGTTTCCCCCTTGCTAAAAAAGTGATATTTATATCCTTGAGGACGAAAAATATGGATGTTGCCAAACTTCGCGTTCAGTTATTCTCCTTGCTCACACAACAAAAGCTGAGCCAAATTAAAAAAACAAGATTGTTGGGACAAATGACACAAAAGAAAACTATTGGTGATGTCATCAGAGATTTTAGGAAATATGTAGAAGATGCCAACCCGGAAGAGCAGGATTCTTACGGTTATGAGGATCCGTGTTTTGAAGAGAATATGGAGCATATTTATTCTGAAGATTTAAAATTACTTGAAGAGTGGGGATTGTTAGATTTAGTACATGCAAATTTCCGAAATGTAGGAGAGCTCGCTAAAAGAGCAATGCGTTACAAGAGAGAGGGGGTATTACCAATTCACCGTCAATGTCACGCTGGCACCCTGCATTTTTGCTGTCAAAAATATCTTCCATGCCCTCAATAGCCTGACGTTTCCACGTACTAATCATGCTGGGATGAACTTCATAACAGGCGGCAAGGTCCTGAATGGTCCTGTCTCCCCGCAAAACCGCAAAAACAACCCTCTTCTTGAAGGCCGATGTAAAGCGACGTCTCTTCGTCATATTGTGTCTCCAAATCTATAATCGGATACACCTTAACAGACTGTTCAGTTTTCTGGGACCACCTCAACCTCTCTTCCATACCCTGAAAACAGAATTGGTTCATCATCATAAATTTGAAAATCAAGAGGAGGCTAAAAAAGAAATATTTGAATATATCGAGGTATTTTATAATCAAAACAGAATGCATTTTGCAAATAAATACCTGTCACCAAAAGAATATGACCCGAAGGGCAGCGCGGAGCAGAAAAATATCACAAAACTGCTTAACAAACTGTCCGGAAAAATGTTGACGCATCACCTTCTCTAAATTCTTCGATAAAATTACCCGCCACTTTTACGAAGCAAGTCCGGTTCTCAATGATAGAGACATCATGTCGTAAATTTGAAATCCTTGAAGGTTTCTCTTAGGTCGCGTTTTTGGATTTTTCCGGTGGCGGTGTGGGGCATTTGGTCGATGAAGACGACGTCGTCCGGGGTCCACCATTTGGCAATTTTTCCGTCCAGATAGCCGAGAATATCGTCCTTGGTGGGGTTTGCGCCCGGTTTGGGCAGGATAATCAGCAGGGGGCGCTCTTGCCATTTGGGATGGGCAATGCCAATCACGGCGGCTTCGGCGACATCGGCTTGGCCGAGGGCAACATTCTCCAGATCGATAGAGGAAATCCACTCGCCGCCTGATTTAATAACATCTTTGGAGCGATCGACGATGGTCATATAGCCATCAGGGTCAAGCGTGGAGACATCACCGGTATCAAAATAATCTTCGTCATCAAGAATATTATGATCTGTTTGCTTGAAATAGGCTTTGGTAACCCATGGCCCGCGAACCATAAGGCGGCCAAAGGCTACGCCATCCCGGGGCAGTTTATTGCCCTCATCATCGACGATTTTCATTTCGACACCGAACGGGGGGCGACCTTGTTTGACTTTAATGGCCATTTTCTCTGAATCGGTCAGATTCACATGTTTGGCCAATTGCCGATTAACAGAACCGAGCGGGCTTGTTTCCGTCATGCCCCAGGCATGAACAGCCGCTGCGTTAAAGGTTTTTTCCAAGCTTTCAATCAGGCTCGGTGCCGCAGCGGAACCCCCGATAACAAAGCTCTGAATGGGCAGCTGGGTGCAATCCGGATCGCCCAGACTATTCACATGTTGCAGAAGGGCCAGCCAGATTGTTGGCACACCGAGGGATATGGTGCATCCTTCATCCTTAATCAGGTTATAGAAATTTTCCCCTGTCATATCCGCGCCGGGAAGCACAAGTTTGCTCCCGCTCATCGCTGTATTATAGGGCGTGCCCCAGGCGTTAACATGAAACATGGGGACGATGGGCATAACTGTATCATCTTTGGAGATACCAAGGCTGTCCTTGGAACATGAGCTTAAGCTATGAAGAACGGTGCTGCGGTGGCTATAGAGCGCGCCCTTTGGCTCACCGGTTGTGCCGGAGGTATAGCATAGTCCGGCAGCGGTATTCTCATCAAGCTTCGGCCAGTCATAGGTATCCTCTTCCGCTTCGATCAATTCCTCGTAACATAAGGCATTCTCAAGAGCCGTCCCGGAAAGGGATGCCGGCATATGGGCGCGGTCCGTCATAATAACCATATGCTTTACCGCAGAAAATTGATCTGGAAATGCCTGGATTAATTTATCCACCAACGGCACAAAGGTCAGGTCCATGAATAAAATCTTTGCTTCGGAATGTTCCACAATATAGCTAAGCTGCTGCGGAAAAAGTCTGGGGTTGATGGTGTTCAAGATGGCCCCCATGCAGGGAACGGCCATATAGAGTTCCAGATGGCGATAGGTATTCCATGCCAATGTGCTGACACAGTCGCCTTGGGTAAGCCCAAGTTTTGTGAGCGCATGGGCGAGCTTGGCCGATCTTTTGGCAATTTCGCCATAATTCGTTCGGTGGATCCCGCCTTCAACGGCTTTGGTGACAATTTCGCCGTCCTTATGGTTAAGCGCGGCATATTCCATAATATTGGTGATTAAAAGCGGTTGATCTTGCATGAGTCCAAGCATGTGATACGTCTCCATAATTTTTTTGTGAGTATGGCATATTTGAATATAAAAACAAACTTAAAACGATCGTTTTATTTTTAGGCGTTGCGGGGAATGAGTATACTCAACAGGAAAGCCATGAAAAGCATAATGCCAGACCCAATCAGGCAGGCCTGCAGGCCGCCAATTTGATATAGCAAGCCGGATAAAATCGTCCCCGCCAGCCGCCCCCCCGCATTGGCAGAATAATAAAACCCCACATTGATCGCCGCATGGTCATCAGGGCTGAAGGCCAGAATTAAATAAGAATGAAGGGCCGAATTTACGGCAAATACCGCGCCAAATACCGCAAGGCCAATAAGGACGGTATAGCTGGCCGGCAAGCCCATATGTAATGCCGCGACGATGGCAAAAGGCAGGGCGGCAAGTATAAAAACCCATCGGCGGTTTTCTTTAACCTCGAGGCTGCGGCCATCGGGGGACTTGCGGATAATCGCGGGGGCCAGTGACTGGCACAGGCCGTACCCAATCATCCAGAGGGCCATAAGCCCGCCGACCTTGGAAAAACTGAGACCTATTTCCTGATAGAGAAACAGA
>JAJRQU010000019.1 GCA_024280095.1 Alphaproteobacteria bacterium
CAAGCATGAAAAATTTATCACCAACGGAAAGCCATTCAAAGTAGCCATTACAGCCATCATGCGAAAGCTTATAACAATCGCAAATGCCCTCTTGAGAGATAATAGAAAATGGTCCAAAATTAATGCTTGATCAACACGGATGCTCTAGGTTGATCAACATGTTACCGTGAAATTTAAACCACGGTTTATTTGCAATGATTATATGCTCTTGCGGCAGACTGTGCTGCCCGGCCATGGCACTGACCCCCTTTTCTAGCATCATGAGAAGACATCTTCCTCTGAGATTGGGAGTTGCCTGAAACGTTTGCTGGTTGCGGCGAAAATAGCATTGGCAATGGCCGCCGGTGTTGGCGCAATGACTGGTTCCCCGGCTCCGATCGGCGGATTTTCAAAATCTTCGATCTGCTCTATATGGATTTTAGGAGTATCGCTCATTCTGGCCAAGGGATATTGGTGATAGTTTTTTATGCCGATATGGCCATCCTCCAGAAACCCCTTTTCCTTGAGCGCATAGCTCAGGCCCCAGACAAGATTGCCCTCTGCCTGCGCCCGTACCTGATCCGCGTTAATCACCCGCCCGCAGTCCTGAGCAATCCAGGCTTGCGTAACTTTCAGGGTTTTTTCTGAAGGATCGGCATGAACTTCTACGACAACCGCCACCGGTGTTTCCTTGTATATGGCGCAGGCGATACCACGGCCATAATTGGCGGGCAGTTTCTTATCCATGCGGGTCATTTCCCTGACCTTTTCGATCACCTTTTTCAAGCGAGGATGGGCATTCCCCAGATTGAGTAATCGGAACTCAAATGGATCCAGATCAGATAGAACAGCAAGTTCGTCGATCATGCTTTCGATAGCGAATGTATTGGGTGCGGCGCCCAATCCGCGCCAGGAACTGGTTACAAGAGGAATCCTTACATCGGAATAACGGATGAGTAGATTTGGTATATTATATGGGGGGTGCGCCCCTCGGGGAGAACCATCTTCCTGACTTAAGTCAGCCAAGAATTGTATGTGGCGGGGTAAAATGGCCGAGGTGAAAATGATCGGAGCGGTGGTGAAGGAATTTTTCCAATGCGTAATCAGACCTTTTTCGGAAACGGTGGCATTTATTATGTGATCGAAGGGGGGTTGCACATGATTATATGTGAATTCCTCTTCCCGGGTCCATTGAACGCGAACGGGTGCGTTGACTTTCTGAGAAAGAAAAGCGGCTTCCTCTGCTGCCTGACAGAGTATTCGTCCGCCAAAACCACCGCCAAGCCTATGTGCATGAACAATAACGTTATCATTGGAGATTCCTGTGAGTTGTGCAATACGATCACGCACAAAATGGACAGACTGGGACGCCCCCCATACCTCAGCGCTATTGTCTTTTACCCAAGCGACAGCACTACGAGGTTCCATTGCGGCATGGGCGACAAAGCAGGTTTGATAACGATTATTTAAACTGCTATTGCTTTTTTGTGCACGGTTCCTAAATTTACCCTGTTCAGCCAGGGTATGTTCAAAATCATCGGACTCCAGATATTTTTTAGCATCAAGAGCGGTATCCATATCTTGTTGAGTAAACGGTTTATCTACTTTCCATGTCACCTTGACGGCCTGTTCAACTTTATCAAGCACAAAAGGCTTGTCACAAATTATAGCCACGCAGTTGCGGCCTTTATCGATAAAAACCTTTCTGACCCCGGGGATTTCTTGGGCGCGAGCGATATCAGCATTCTCTAGTTTGCCCCCGATTGTATCCGGTTTGATAACCCTTCCGTATAGCATATCGTCGATGATAATATCACGGCTGTATGTCATCTTGCCCGTGACGATATCCTCCATCGTCTTGCGGCCCCAAACCTGCTTTTTCACTTTATCAGACCGCTTCGAATCGAGATTATAAATTTTTATATCTTCCGGGAAAATATCGTTTTCATTCAACAATACAGACTTGCCGTTCGCCAGAGATCTATATGATATTTCCTCGCCATTAGGCAGTAAGAAGGCAGCGTCACCATCCTTCAAAACACTGACCGGCACGGATGCCTGCTCTGCAGCTATTGAGCGTAGCGATTCACGTAAACAGGCAGCGCCATAGGCAACGGGACTGAAGAAAGCTTGCATGCTTTCACTACCAACAGTGAGTGCGACAGGTTGGATTTCAGACGTAGCCGGATTTATGGTTTCAATGTTATCGGGGCTTAAATTGAGTTCCTGCGCCACCACCTGAGTTAGGCCGATGGCAATGCCTTGACCCATTTCCGCGCGGGGACAGAAAAAACGAACCTTGCCGTTCGGTAATAATTGAACCCAGAATCTACCTTCGTTCGTTGCTGGCGGGTCTGAGAAAGGCATGACGGGTAATAAAGGACCACTACATGCTCCGACAAATGTGACGCCTACAGCGACCCATCCGGTCCGTTTCAGAAATTCACGGCGACCAAGTATGCTCTTATTCATTAGCTGCTGCCTTCAATATTTTTGGATGCAAGGTTAATGGCTTCTCGAATGCGGTTATATGTGCCGCAGCGACAAATATTGCCATCCATGGCCATATTAATATCTTCAGGGCCTGGTTTTTGGGTTTCGTTTAATAAGGCTGCGGCGGACATGATCTGTCCTGTCTGACAATAGCCACATTGGGGAACCATTTTCTCGACCCAAGCACTCTGAACCGGATGCAAACCATCCTTGCCATCACGCCATGTATCAGCCAGGCCTTCGATGGTTGTTATTTTTTCTCCATCAAGTTCATTAACGGTAATTTGGCAGGAGCGCATAGCCTCTCCATCCACATGAACCGTGCAAGCACCACATTGGCCGATGCTACAGCCAAATTTTGTGCCTGTAAGCCCCAGATGATCACGTAAGAAATTCAACAAAGTAACGTTTCGCACGTTATTTGGCACCTGTATGGTCGACCCATTGATTAAAAGCATATTGCCTACCTGTTCCTATGTTAAAAATGTGTATAATTTAGATATTATGCAGCTATACCCACACTAAATACTTGAATAATCATGCCAAGTTAGGCGCTTATCACCGATAGCTCATGGCGTAGTGTGTCTTAAGGATAAGGAGACATGACGATAGGCGGAAGGCGATATGCCAACCCCCTTGCGGAAATCGCGTGAAAAATGAGCGCTGTCTGAAAAGCCGCAGATGTAGCTGATGTCTGTAATTGAACGCTCTGGATTTGAGAGGAGAAGGCTCGCCTGCTGGAAACGAATAGCCCGTAAAAGAATGGAAAAATTGAGTTCCGATTGTTGGAAATGTCGCTGTAGTGAGCGTTGAGAAAATCCTAAAGTGCAGGCTAGGTCGCCAATCTTCCAAGCATGGGAAAGATCGTTTTTAACAACGGAAACAGATGATTCTATGATGCCAGAGGAGTCTTGATATTCTGCAAGTAACGGCAGTATAGGGGGGGTGGGGGCTTGCAAGCCTGAGGCAGGCAGCCCTATTTCGTAATTGTCCCATTCAAGCCGCCAATGCCCCGTTGGCGCACCTAGGTTTGGCCGCCAATCAACGAAATCACCAGTATGGTAAACTAGAACTTCCGGCCCGCTCTGCGGTGTCATATAGCACCGCAACCCCTGACAGCCGCCTTTCTTAAAAACAGACAAGAAAAGACCAATAATTAACAAGTTCTCGGTATCTCGAGCTATTGGGCCAAAGCGCGTATAATGATGAATTCTCAGCCCTTTTCCATTTGCACCCGGAATATAATCGATTCTGAACCGGGCTTTGGAAAACTCTTCTATTTTGCGCCAGGAATTTAATAAACGGTCGGGCCGGACTGCGGCTAGCAGGATATGCCAAAGTGGTGTGAAACCAGCCTTGTCAATACCGCGGCCAATTTGCAAAATAGCGTTCGGGCCATGGTTGGCGTATATTGAATCAAGGAGGTAGTGCTTTAAATTATCTGACGCATATGCCGTTCGGATATAATCGGGTTTCTCCATACCTGCCGGCATCAAACCAGCGTGATAACGGTTTGATTCCTCTACAATTAGTCTTAATATGGTCGATGCTGTTCTTCCCATTTTCCGGTTTGTCTCAGCCCTGTTTTAAGATTATGACGCTGGAATGATAGCCAGAATTTTGGGAAATGTCTACCGTCTTGAGGTTTGCTTGGTTTCAAGATAGCCTAAATATCAGGCCGTATATGGTTTGTAAGAAGCGGCGGCTGCCAGAGAATTTTTTACATTTTCAGGGCCTCGATTACCAGAACTCGATCTTTATAATTAACTTTTCCGCCGGGTGTATCTGCCGGGCGTATTTGATCGTTGCAAGGCGGTTTTGCGGCCTATGTTCAAACGGGGCGATGAGTTTGAAGTTGGCGCGATAATGCAAGATTCTTGAGGTCAACATGGTTATTTATTTTGTAATTAAGATTTGGGGTTCAAGTGTGTTGTAAGCAAATATAAATAAATATCTAGGGAGTTAGAATACTATGAGAATTACTCAAATAGCATTAAAAACGGCCATATTATCAGCCGCCGTATATTCGGTTGCGTTTCCTGCAGTAGGGTTTGCCCAGGAACAGCAGAATGATGAGGCATCAAGTGCGTCAAATTTTATTTTGGATGAAGTTGTGGTGACGGCCCAAAAGCGTGAGCAGAGCCTTCAGGATGTGGGGATATCCATAGCCGCGATGAGCGGCGACCAAATGACGGAACGCGGTATTGATAATATTGATGGCCTTGCCAATTCCATTCCCAATGTTCAGCTTTTTAATCTATCTGGCGGCGGTGTTCCTGTCGTAATTTTACGCGGTGTGGGGCTACAGAATTTTCGAATCAATGATACGCCGACGACCGGTATCTATGTGGATGATGTTTATCAGGTGTCTATCGCTCAGATTGAAGGGACGATGTTTGATACCGAGCGTGTTGAGATTTTGAAAGGTCCTCAGGGTGGTCTGTATGGGCGTAACGCCGTGGGCGGTGCCATTCAGTATATTTCCAGAAAACCGAATTTTGATGAAGCGGAAGGCTACGCCTCTCTGGCCTATGGGCGATATGACCGGGTTGAGGTGGAGGGGGCTGTTGGTCTTCCTGTTGCCGACAATTTCGCTGTGCGGGTGGCTGGTCGTGTGGTTACCAGCGGGGATACTTATTTCCGTAGCACGACAGGGGGTTTCAATCATGGTGAGCAGGAGCGCTGGGCAGGGCGGGTTATGGCCAGTTGGCTGCCAAGCGAAACAACCACTGTGGATCTTAAGGTGCATGCGGGAGAGGATAATTCTGAAACTGCACTTTTCCGCACTGTTGGTGCCTATGAGCCGAGCGGCCTGTTTTTGCCGGGAATTTCTTTCAGCAGGATATCCGGTCTGGCTGGATTTTGCGCCTCCATTCTTGCGGGAGGCCCACGTGAGCCAGGCCGTTGTACTGTGAGCGGCGGTCAAACGCCGGAATCATTTGGTGTAGAGGGGCGCTACGATAGTGCGTCAACAACCCGTCCGGGTCTGGATAATGACTGGTGGGGGGTTAGCTTGAAGGTAAGCCAGGAGTATGGAAATACAGTCTTAACCTCAATAACGGCCTATGATAAATATAATTATATGCGTAGAACGGAGCCGGATAATGTTCCTGATGTCAAACAAGAGATCAACTATGGTTCTAAAATCGAGGCGTGGTCTCAGGAATTGCGGCTCGCCTATGATGGCGGCGGCGCTGTGCGCTGGCTGTTTGGCGCGAGCTATTCTGAAGATACTTTGGATGAGGCCTCTGTTGTATTCGCAGAAGTTGGGATATTTCCGGTCTTTTTGGGCTCTACCCGATTTGACCAGAACTATATGCAGGAAAGCAAGTCATTTTCTGTATATGGTCGTGTCGACTATGAATTGTCGGATGTGGTCAACGTTGCGGTTGAGGGGCGTTATACCACTGAGAACAAATCGCTCGTCGGCGGCCTTCTGGCTGTAGATAATAACAATGTTCTGTCTTTCATCGATGATGAAGCAACCTTTGATGCGTTCACGGGCAAGGTCGTTGCCGAGTGGCGGGCAACGGATGATGTGCTGGCTTATGCTTCTGTGGGTCGAGGTTTCAAAACCGGCGGCTTTTTTGGTGGCTTTGCGACCAGTCAGGAACAGCTTGACGTGCCCTATGAAAATGAGTTTATTGTGGCCTATGAAGTGGGAGTTAAGAGTGAATGGCTAGAAGGCCGTGCCCGTATCAATGCGTCGGTTTTTTATTATGATCGCACGGATGTTCAGGCAAATGCCGGCGTGGAAGATGATGCTGGTGTCTTGATTGACAGGTTGACAAATATTGGCGATGTCAGAACATTGGGTGCGGAGCTGGATGCAACTGTTGTTCCAATTGACGGGCTGACGTTGACGGCGGGCTTCGGTTATGTTGACGCCGAGATTACGCGATCCGATGTTGTGGTTACAGATTTCTTTTCAGGGGCGGAAGTTAGCCCTGAGGGCTTGCGTATCCCGCAACAGCCGAAATTTAACCTCAATTTCCTTGGCCGCTATGAAGTGGCTATTTCATCGAGCAGTATAGCCGCTTTTCAAGTTGAATACTCCTATCAGACCGAACGGGATTTGGGGCTTGTGAAGTCAGTGGAAGAAGGTAATTTTCTCACTGAACCTTCATTCGGCCTCCTGAATCTTGGCGTATCCATTGCTTCCGATGATGGTCTTTGGGAAATCAGTGGCCGAATTGATAATGTGACCGAAGTACACTATAGAGTTTCGGCACGGGATATCACGGAGGGCGGCCTTTATGAAATTTTTGGTGCTCCCCGGACATGGAAAGTAACTGTCACGACCAAATGGTAGTGATTGTCTGAGAGGTGATCTACATCTAATATACATTTAAACTATATATCAGCCCTATTAGCATTTCCCAGTGTTAGTAGGGCTTATTCTGAGATTGGTCCCCAGAAATTTTTGGTGGCATTTTTGTTTATATGGACAGGTTAAGGTCCGGAGAGAATTATGATTTTAAGTAAGGTTCGACTGGGTTTCTTTTCTGCGCCCTATTTCACAATGGCCGCATTTTTGCTGCCTGTGACTATTTTCCTCCCGCCGTTTTATGCGGAGACTATAGGTATTGATTTGAAGGTGATCGGCACTATTTTTCTGCTGGCAAAATTGTGGGATGTTCTTACTGATATTGGATTTGGTTATTTTTCTGACCGTATCGTCACGCCTTGGGGTCGCCGCAAACCGTGGTTAGTTGCCGGCGTGCCGTTTATGATGGTCTGCTCCTATATGATCTTTCTGCCGGAGCCGGGCGTATCCTCTGCCTATTTATTCATCTGGTTGCTGCTCGCCTATATTGGCTGGACAATGATGACCTTGTCTCACCTTTCCTGGTCTGCGGAACTGTCCAGTGATTACCACGAAAGATCCCGCATTCAGTCATGGATGAAAGGTCTTGGCATCGCAGGAATGTTGTTTGTCTGCCTCGTCCCTATATTAATTGAAAATACAGAATTTTTAAAAGGCGTAAATGTCGTTAACATAATGGGCATATTGATTATTATCGCGCTGCCAATTACGGTATCTATGGCAATATTTTCGACCTTTGAACCGCCCGTTAAAATAAAAAAATCTTCTGAGACGCCAGGCTTTGGTGAAATTATATCAAGTTTGATAGCGAATAAACCTCTTTTGAGATTACTAGGATCTACATATTTCATTTCATTATCCAACGCCATGTTTGCCGCGATGTTCATTTTTTATGCAAAATATGTCCTTCATTTGGGAGAGGGGGTTTCCCTTGCGTTGATCCTCTATCTTTCTGTAGGCTTCATTTCCATTCCTGTTTGGGTATGGTTGGGACGGCGGCTAGAGAAGCATGGTGTGTTTAAAGTACTTGCCTCCTATGGTATTTGTGTTTTGCTGTTTGCGTTGGTTGTCCCGTCAGGAGACAAGATTCTTGGTTTTCTGATGATTGGGATGCTTGGCTTGAACTTTGGCATTCAAGATATTTTACCAAAATCGATGATGGCAGATGTTACCGACCTGGATTTGCGAATCAGCAAGCAGAAACGAAGCGGTCTGTTTTTCGGGCTGTTATTGACAGCGATGAAATTATCAAACGCCTCGGCTGTTGGCATAATTTTCTGGTCGTTAAGCATGATAGGGTTTGTGCCGGGCCCGAATAATTCAGAGGAAGTTCTGCAGAATTTTACCTACATGTTTGTTTTCATGCCTATTGCTGCCAACATCATTGTCCTTATTTTAATGCGTGGATATCCGCTTACGCAGCGGGTTCAACGGGAAACACGTGAAGCTTTGGCGGCAGAGAGCTCTTAAACGGCCCTGATGATACATTTGCGCTTGGGGAAAGAATGTTGGCGTAGATGTTCTAGCGAAGAAGACTTCTTTAACATTATATATCCGTGTGGTCTGGGCTAGAGGCTCGACGGTTTATATTGATTTCCTGTTTGTCGTCATTGGTTTCAGGAAAAATTTTTGAATGAAGAAGGAATAAGCATATGAAAATAAATGTTGGTTTTATTGGAACCGACCCGTTGTTGCCAACAATTGAGGTTGTTCAAAAAGCAGAGGAATGCGGTTTGCACGGCGTTTCATATTCGGAGCATGGCGGGTTTCATGACGCTATTGTTCCCAGCGCCCTGTATCTTCAAAATACGTCAGATATTGAAATAAATGTACTTGGGTTAAGTGGGGCGGAACGTCACCCTGCACTTCTGGCCATGGAGTTGGCATCGCTTATTGAGATTGGGCCGGGACGGGTTCGCGCACAGATCGGGAGCGGCGCGCCGGTTATGCTACGCCGGATATGTGCTGATATGTATCATCCGGTGCCGCGCGTTCGCTCCTTGGTCAAGACACTACGGGCGTTACTTTCAGGAAAGGAAATTTCAGGAAATTTTGCTTCTGGTTCATTTGATAAATATGGTTTGTTAAGGCTTGAGGGAACGGATATTCTTCCTCTGCAGGATAGGACGATTCCCATAGATGTAACGGCTATTCGCCCTCAAATGTTAAAGATGGCTGTACAGGAAGCTGATGGCGTGGTTCTAACGGGCGGGACATCGCTTGAATATCTTGCATGGGCTGTAAAATTCATTGAAACTGAGCTGGCCGCAGCAGGGCGCAAGCGAGAAGATTTTCGTATCACGGCCTTGACATTCGGTGTAATCATGCCGGGCTTTGAAGAATATTTCCCTGTTCTGCGGCTGCTCTTGGAAACCTATGCACCTGAACTTGCTGTTCATACTATGCAGGGCGTTATTGATGGCGTTGCCTATGCCCGCGCTGCGGCGGAGGATCCGGTGAAGGCCGGTGAAACATTTTTTACAGACGATGTGACCGAACAGCTTACAGTTGCCGCTGCGGGTGTCGAAGATATGTCACGAATATTGCGCCGATATGCCGACACCGGGATTGATATTATTGATATACATCTCGTTGGTCCTGCAGATACGCGTGTTGAAGCCGTGGAAATAATTGCAGCTGCATCTGCGGAAATTGCATAAAGTAAAGTAGGAAATAACATGAAAATTAATATTGGATTTATGGGTGTTGACCCAATTGCGCCAACGGTTGAACTTGTCAAGCTGGCAGAAAGCTGTGGTTTGGATGGGGTATTTTCTTCAGAACATCTGGGATTTCATGATGCGATTGTCCCTAGCGCGATTTTTATTCAGGAAACATCACGGCTGGAAATTAATATTGTTGGTTTGGGTGCTGCCAGCCGTCACCCCGGCTTACTGGCTATGGAACTTGCCTCCCTTGCCGAGGTGAGCAAGGGGCGGTTGCGTGTCCAGGTTGGAACAGGTGCTGACAGTCTCGTGAATAAAATTGGTGGCAACAGGGCGCGTCCCCTGCCGCTTGTCCGTTCTCTTGTTAAGACACTAAGGTCTCTTTTGAATGGGGAAGCCGTTACCGGAGACTTACCTGCAGGTGTGTTTGATGGTTTTGCCTTGAAAGGCTTTGATGAAGAGCGAAATATGCAGCCCTATTCAGGTTATCCAGTTCCCATAGACGTCATGGCTATTCAGCCCGCAATGTTGCGTCTTGCCGCGAATGTGGGTGAGGGTGTTGTCTTGTCGGCAGGTTGCTCTGAGTTAGTTCTTAGGAATACAGTAGAAATTATTGAGAAAGAATTGAAAGAGATCGGACGAAAACGCGAAGATTTCCGCATCTCGGCTGTTTCATATTGTGTGGTTGATCCTGATGCGGATAAACATGCGGGAAACATCCAGCGGGTTTTTGGGAATTATGACCCCGTTGGCACGTCTAAAATTATGACAGGCGTTATAGATGGCGAAGCCTATATTAAAGCCTGTACAGAAGACCGCGAGAAAGCAGTTCGTGATTTTATTACACTTGACGTTATGAAGAAGGTGGGCGTAATCGCAAAGGATGCTGACGGCGTGAAGAAATCAGTGTCAATGTATCAACGGGCCGGAATAGACAGCGTTTGTCTCCACTTGGTTGGCCCCATGGATACCCGCGCTTATGCTGTTGAATGTATGGGACAAATGAAGCGTGGGCTTTAAACCGGCGTTTTTGTGTTGATTATTGGCTTTATTATCGGGCTGCGGCGCGTAACATCTCCGCAGCCTTTTCACCGATCATCATGGCGGCGGCATTGGTGCATCCCGAGACAATGCTCGGCATTATTGAACAATCCGCAACACGCAATCCGTCTATTCCATGAACCCGCAGTTGATTATCCACAACGGCCTGCTTGTCGTTGCCCATTTTACAGGTCCCAACCGGATGATACATGACTTGGCCATGCGCCCTTATATAATCCAAAAGCTCATTATCTGTGACACAGTCTGCGCCCGGCAGATATTCGCTGGTTATGCTTTCCCTGATGGGGCTTTGCTGCAAAATTCTACGCAGCATTTTTAAGCCGCCTATTGCCGTATCCTTGTCGCGCTGGGCCGTCAGGTAATTGGGATGTAATTTCGGGGGATCCCTAAAGTCTTTTGTTGCCAGCGTGATTTCTCCCCGGGATTCAGGGTTGAGTACGCAGAAGGCGGCATAAAGGCCCGGCCAGGGGTTTATTGCGAATTTGCCGTTTTCTTGCACTTCTCCCGAGAATGGCCGAAAGAAAAACTGGGTATCGGGGGTTTTTGAATCGGATAATACGGAACAATAACCGGTAACCTGTGTGGCGGTCAGATTTAAAATACCTTCGCGGGTGGCCAGCCATTTCAAAAAATGCCAAGCGGCCCTCATGCCAGAAAGCTCCCGGTTCAGAGACATTTCTCTGGTGCATTTGGATATGAGATGAACAAAGAAATGATCCTGAAGATTTTGACCCACTGTGGGGATATCTTCGATCGGCTCGATTCCCTGAGCGCGCAGTTTTTTCTGATCTCCAATGCCGGATAACATCAACAATTGCGGCGACTTGACTGATCCACAACAAATCACCGTCTCCAGACTGGCCATAGCGATTTTGGTTTTGCCGTCATGACTATATTCAACCCCGACAGCTCTTTTGCCGTCAAATTTTATACGCATAACATGCGCATTGGTATGAATCTGGAGGTTTGGACGAGAGCTTGCCTGTTTGAGATATCCGTGTCCAGTGGAATAGCGCCGCCCGCCCCGGCTATTGACCTGAGCATATCCAACACCTTCGGGATTGCCATCATTGAAATCATGCTTGTGCGGTATTCCGCTATTTATGGCCGCATTGATAAAGGCATGTGATGCGGCATCTTCCATGGGTTTCTCGCCGATAGCAATGGGCCCGTTCCTGCCATGCAGATCGCTTTCTCCGCGATTGCTGTCTTCCAGTTTCTTGAAAAAAGGCAATACATCCTGCCATGACCAGCCATGATTCCCCATTTGCGCCCAGCCATCATAGTCCATCTTGTGTCCACGGGTATATGTCATGCCATTGATTGAACTTGATCCGCCAAGAACTTTGCCTTGCGCCCAATATATGCGCCGATCATTCAGTTCGGCCTGCGGTTCTGTATAGTTCCGCCAATTATATTTCGGGTTGTCAAAAAGTGCTACTGCGCCGGCGGGGATGTGGAAAAGCGGGCTGCTGTCGTTCGGCCCGGCTTCAAGCAGTAAAATTTTCACGTCAGCATCTTCGGATAGGCGGCTGGCAATAATGGCACCTGCGGAGCCAGCTCCGACAATGATATAGTCGAACATTTTAGCAGTCCTCGTTGTTTCTATATACTTTGAAGGTTACAGCAAGCCGAGAGGTCTGGTCATTGACAATCGCGCCATATGAGCGGATTAAATTGCTGGAAGTTCGGGGGCAGTTGGCGGCAGCGACTAAACTATTGGCACTATTATTCAATTATATAAGACCAGAATCCGGCAAAGTATGAGTCTAGGCAGGGTTGGTGGGTCTTGTGAACAGTTCATTGCATATAAGGAGTTTTGGATCATTATGTTACATCGTCAAGAGCAGCGGCACTGGAGTGCGCCGGTATATCCAGATTTTCCCAAAGAAGAGTATGACAACCGTATCAATCGTGTCCAGCGTTACATGGCGCAGGAGAATGTTGACATTCTTGTTTTGTGGGATGTGACGAATATCCGTTATTTCTCCGGGTTTCATAACCTGCATTGGTCGTCAAGGACGCTCCAATGTGCGGTGTTGCTCATTCCTCTTGCGGGGGAGCCGACGATTATTGTGCCGGACTTCTTCTCGCCGGTTGTCGAGGGCTTTACTTTTGTAAATGATATTCGTCTGCAGCCCGACCCGCATGTGACGGCAAACCTGCGGGCTTTGCCGGCATTGGTTGCTGGGGCGGTTAAGGATCTGGGTTGCGGTAATGGGCGTATTGGCCTTGAGAGCGGCGAAAAGGGGGGGATGTGTATTCCTCGGCCAATTAACGACATTGATTCGTTTCGGGGGTCATTGGATGGCGCGACATTTGTTGAGGCGGCAAATTTAATTTGGCGGGTTCGCGTGATAAAATCGCAAACGGAAGTGGCGGCGCTCAAGCATGCAACGCAGGCGGTGGTTGATTCTTATGGCGTGCTTATGGATCAGTTCCATCTGGGTATGGGCGAGAAAGATGTTGCTTTATTTTTGCGAAAGGAAATTCTCGATAGAACCGAAGACTGTGAATCGCCGTTTGTTATTTCAACAAGCCGCGGTGTTCCGATGGCTGATGTCCCGGCTTATGATGAAAGGGTCAGGTTGACCCCGGGCGACAGAATATGTCTTGAGCCTCTTCCGACGCATAAAGGCTATTATGGCAGCTGTTGCCGTGTCTTGAATATTGGGCCGATTTCGGACGAGGCATTGCGCCGTGCAGAACTGATAGATGAATTGCAGGATCAGGCTATTGCTGTCGTTAAGCCCGGTGTCAAAACCGGAGATATTCTGGAAACTATTCTGGAAGGCAATCGGCAAGATGGGGTTATGGATTATTTCATTGATATGGCAGGTCACGGCGTGGGATTGAATTTTCAGGAACCCCCGGCCATTGCCCGTAATGAAGAATATGAGCTTGAAGAGGGCATGGTGCTGGCGATTGAAACCTGGGAAGTGTCAATGAATGAAACCGGGTTCGGCCTGTCCGCCGTTGAAGATTATGTGACAGTAACAAAGGATGGCTGTGAGCCATTCCCCAGTTTCCCGAGAGAGCTAAGATGTCTGCCGATAGGTTAAATAATATAGTTAGGAACTGATATGTTTTCTCTTCAGAATAAGACCGCGTTAATCACAGGGGGTACCTCTGGTATTGGTGCGGCAGTTGCAAAAAGATTTATATTAGCTGGTGCAAGGGTGGTTGTTACCGGGCGACGGGATGCTGCTGAAATAGCGGATCAAGCGGGGGTGCATTATTTGCAGTCAGACGTTTCTGATGAGCAGGCGATGATATCTGTCTTTGATAAGGCGCAGGACATTCTGGGCAAGATAGACATTCTGGTGAATAATGCCGGCGTTCAGGATACGGGAAAAACCATTGAAGAGCACAGCGTTGAAGATTTTGATAAAACCGTAGCGGTCTTGCAAAAAGGGGTGTATTTCGGTTTGAAATACGGCCCCGGCCATATGAATGATGGCGGCTCGATTATAAATACAAGCTCAATCGCCGCCGCGACCGGTATCTATGGTTATGGTCAATATAGTATGGCGAAAGCCGCGATTCTTGGATTATCAAGAGTTGCCACCATTGAACTGGCCCCCAGAAATATTCGTGTGAATACGGTTCTTCCCGGAACAGTACGCACGCCTATGGTGGAAAATGAGCCCGAAGAAATTGCCCTGACAGAAATCATGACGCCGATGGGCCGGATTGCTGAAACAGATGATATTGTTGGGCTTTATCACTTTCTGGCGGCTGATGAAAGCCGCTATATAACGGGCCAGCAGATCGCGGTGGATGGCGGGCTGCTGACGGGGCCGGGCATAAATCTTCTCGAAAAGCTGATGAGCTAAGGAGTAGGGTAGGTGGCAGTTGATTGGTCTAAAAATATTGATGCGATAATGACCGCCGGACGGTGGCCGGCGGAAGGTGTGGGCAAGGATGGTATTTTGGCTGCTGCGGCAGAATATTTGATCCCTGGGCGCGTTGAAAAACTTAAGAATCTTGGCTTCCCTATGGTGGTTGGGCGGCGTGAAGGTTATTATATCTGGGATGTTGATGGCCGTGAACTGATGGATTTTCATCTGAACGGTGGGACATATAATATTGGCCATCGCAATCCGCAGGTGATTGAGATTCTGACGAAAGCAATGGAAGTGCTGGATATTGGAAACCACCATTTCCCCAGTATGTTCCGGGTGGATCTGGCGAAAAAACTGGCGCGGCTTGCCCCGGGAAATTTGCAGTATACTGTGCTCACAAGCAGTGGCAGTGAAGCCAATGATGTTGCTATCAAGTCATCCCGTTGGGCGACAGGACGGCGTAAAATCGTGGCCATGGATGTGGGGTATCATGGCCGGACGGGGCTCTCTGGGGCGGCGGGCGATGATGAGACTGCACGTTACTTTTTGAGCGATGAACCATCAAACTTCCTCAAAGTACCATTCAATGACAATGCGGCAATGGAAGTGGCCCTTAGTAAGGGGGATGTGGCGGCGGTTTTAATGGAAACGGTACCTGCTACCTGCGGCTTTCCGGTGCCTGATCCGTCCTACCTTCCGCGCACCAAGCAGCTTTGCGAGACTTATGGCACGTTGTATATTGCCGATGAGGTGCAAACTGGTCTGGGACGCACGGGTCACCTTTGGGGGGTTGAGAAATGGGGCGTGGAGCCGGACATTCTGGTCGTCGGCAAAGGGCTTTCGGGCGGAATATATCCTATGGCCGCTGCGGTAATGAATGAGCGTGCGGCGGGTTGGCTTCATGAAAACCCTTGGGGGCATGTGTCCACGTTTGGCGGTTCTGAGCTGGGATGCCCAATTGCATCCTTGGTCCTTGATATGTGCTCAAGCGATGAGACCTTAGACCATGTCCGGGATATGGCAGCCTTTATTGGTGGCGGTCTCCTAGACATTCAGAGCCGACATCCCTTTCTCACTGAAATTCGTCAGACAGGTCTCGTAATAGGGTTGAAGTTCGACGATCCGGTCGGGGGTATTAAAATGTCTAAGGCGTTATATGAAAACGGCATTTGGGCAATGTTTTCTGGCTTCGATCCCTCAGTGCTCCAGTTCAAGCCGGGGCTATTCATTGATAAAAAATATTGCGTGGAGGCATTAGAGCGCCTTGAGCGGGCATTGCGTTATGCTGAGAACACCGTCGGTGATAAGGGGTCATCGACGTTGAGTCCAGACAACTGGCAAAACAATCAATCGACAGGAAATTCCAATGGCATCTGATTTTTATAGCCTTTCGGCAACTGCCCAGGCTGATTGTCTGGAAACCCTCGCACGCCGGGCGCTTTCCCATTGGGGGTTGACAGAAAATGATCAAGTGACGCTTATCAAGCACCGCGAAAACGCCGTATTTAAGGTTATTTCGCAGACCGGCAGGCAATATGCCCTGAGAGTACATCGTCACGGCTACCACAGCGATCAGGCTTTGCGCTCTGAACTCCAATGGATGACTTACCTCAATAAAAAGGGGTTAAAAACACCGCGACCTGTGGCGGCCTTGGATGGGACATATTTTCAGTCCATTTCATCACAGAACGTGCCGGAGGCACGGCAATGTGATTTGATAGAATGGGTTGATGGCGCAACCGTTGGGGGCCTTGAAGAAGGGGTGGCCGGTGACGATAAGTCTTTGGAAAGAATTTATCGGTCGATTGGTAAGATTGCGGCTAATCTGCATAATATTTCAACGGCATGGGATCGCCCATCTGATTTTTCCCGGCTGCAGTGGGACGCGCGCGGGACGATAGGAGAGGATCCATTATGGGGGCGGTTTTGGGACTTGGAGCCACTCACCAAGGGCCAAAAAGAGTTATTTTTTAAAGCTCGGGACAAAGCTCTTGAGACGTTGACGGCATATGGCATGGGCAGTGACCGTTTTGGTCTGATCCATGGGGATCTGTTGCCGGATAATATTCTTCAAACGCCGGATGGTTTGTGCCTGATCGACTTTGATGATTCCGGCTTTGGCTGGTATATGTTCGAATTTGCGACCTCTTTGTTCATGCATCTTGGGGAGCCACATTTCGATAAAGTCTGCAATGCCATGGTGGAAGGATACCGCAGTGTGCGGCCTTTGCCGGATGAACATATTGCGCTATTTCCAACGTTCTTTCTGATGAGGGGGCTGGTATATCTGGGGTGGGCACATACGCGCCGGGAAACGGAAACAGCAAGGGCGTTAACGCCAATGATGATTGAAGCCGTCACGGCATTGGCGGATGATTATCTTGCCGATACATAAGGGTTGACTGGACGTCTTTAACATTCAGCTATACCATCAGAATTGAAAGTGGATCATATGTTAAAACCAATTATTGCAATTTTGGGCGGCAGTGGAGATCTTGGCGGCGGGCTTGCACGCCGATGGGCGAAAAGCGGCTATGAAATCATTATCGGATCGCGCACGCGCGAGAAGGCCGAGGCGGCGGCGCAGGATATTTCCATCGGATCAAACAGCAAGATTTCGGGTCTTGATAATCTGATGGCGGCGCAAAAGGGGGATATTATTGTATTGACCGTTCCTTTTTCTCATCATGAAAATATTCTGAAAGAGGTGAAAGCCGCCCTTGAGGGAAAAATCTTAATTGATGTTACCGTTCCGTTGATGCCCCCTAAGGTGGGGCTTGTTCAGTTGCCGGATGGCGGTTCAGCCGGACAGATAGCGCAGGAGCTGCTTGGCGATCAGGTCAAGGTTGTTTCTGCTTTTCAGAATGTCGCTGCCCATCACCTCAAGAGTGATCATGACATTGATTGTGATGTGCTGGTTACCGGAAATGACAAGGCGGCGCGCGCCAGCGTTATTGCGCTTGCGGGGGATGCAGGTATGCGGGCCTTCCATGCTGGCCCAATCGAAAATTCCGTTGTTGCCGAGGCGTTAACCTCTGTTTTGATTCAAATTAACCGCCAGTATAAATGTCATGCGGGGATACGTATCGCGGGCCTAAAAAATGCGGATTGAGATAGAAACCCTTACCGGATTTCCCGAGGTTTCTCGCGGGGATGATATTGTGCGTTTGATAGAAAATTCAAGTCGGGTAAATGGTATCAGCTATCGCGACGGCGATATTCTGATCATTGCCCAGAAAATCATTTCAAAGGCCGAGGGACGTCTTATTGATCTGTCCAATATCAAGCCTTCTCTGCAGGCGGAAAATCTGGCGGCGACGACCAATAAAGACCCCAGGCTTGTTGAGCTTATTCTCTCAGAATCCGATGGGGTCGTGCGGCAGCGGCATAATGTGCTGATTGTCATCCATAAGCTGGGCCTGGTTCACGCCAATGCGGGCATTGATCAATCTAATATTGCGGGCAATGATCAGGCGTTGCTCTTGCCCATCGCGCCGGACGAATCTGCGGCGCGTATTCGTGCGGGGCTCGAAGAAATATACGCTGTGCGCCTTGGTATTATCATTGCAGATTCCGTGGGGCGCGCGTGGCGGCTGGGGACGGTGGGGATTGCCATTGGTGCATCAGGTGCCGAAGTGTTTCAGGATTTGAAAGGTCAGCCGGATCGTTATGGCCGGGATTTGCAAACTACGGAAGTGGGCATGGGGGATCAGCTTGCCGCTGCGGCGTCTCTGATTATGGGGCAGGCGGCGGAAGGCACACCGGTTGCCCTTATTCGCGGACTTGATTTGCTTTCGGATGAACAAAAAGCAAGCGACCTGCTGCGCCCGGCAGCAGAGGATCTTTTCCGGTGACCGGCGGACATTACATCGCCCTCTCCGGCGGCGTCGGCGGCGCCAAGCTGGCGCTCGGTCTGACCAAAATTTTATCGCCTGATGCGCTGACCATTGTCGCCAATACCGGTGATGATTTCGTGCATATGGGGCTGCATATCTCGCCGGATCTGGACACGCTGCTCTATAATTTGGCGGGCCTTGCCAATCGCTCGGTCGGCTGGGGGCGAGAGGATGAAAGCTGGAATTTCATGGCGGTTCTGAGGCAAATTAGCGGCGAATGCTGGTTCCAGCTCGGCGATAAGGATCTTGCGCTTCATGTTGAGCGCACACAGCGCTTGACAAATGGCGAAACCCTTAGCGCCGTAACGGCTGATGTTGCCGGCTCTTTTGGCATTGAACATAAAATTATCCCCATGAGTGATGACCCGGTTCGTACCATGGTCGAAACGCCTGATGGAGAGCTCAGTTTTCAACATTATTTTGTTCGCGATAAATGCCAGCCTGCTGTAACGGGCTTTCGGTTTGATGGTATTGATCAAGCTTCGCCTTCGCCGGGTTTTCTGGCGGCCCTTAAGCGCCCTGACCTCAAAGGCATTATCATTTGTCCCTCCAATCCGTTTGTCAGTATTGACCCCATCTTTGCACTGCCGGGTCTTGCCGGATTATTGCGGGAGGGATTGGTACCGATTGTTGCGGTTTCTCCGATTGTCGGCGGCAAGGCGATTAAGGGCCCGGCGGCAAAAATGATGGCGGAACTGGGTATGCCGCCGACCGCTTTGGCCATTGCGCAGCATTATCAAGATGTGATCGATGGGCTTGTCATTGACCATCAGGATCAGAGGATCATTCCTGACATCAAGAGGATAAATATGCATGTCTGTTCCGCACAGACCGTGATGAAGAATGACGCCGATAAACAACGGCTCGCCGGGCAGGTTTTGAATTTTATTAAAGACCTGCCGGCATCAAAAATTTCTGCCTCAAAAATTTCTGTGCGAAAAGGATCAGCTTGATGAATGAACTATCAAAGACTGTCTGCGCTGTTGTCCCTATCAAGGCTATTGCCACGGCTAAAAGCAGGTTGGCAGATGTTCTGACCGCAGATGAGAGAAAGGCCTTGGTCGCGGCCATGGCAAAAGACGTGATCGGGGCTCTGAAGAACTGCTCTGCGATCGACCATGTTATCATCATTACAGATGATAATGAGGTTGTCAGGCTTGCAAGAAAACTTGGCTGCATAATTTGGCCCCAGGGGCCGGAAGAGGGTCTGTCAGCGGCGATGAATCATGCGGCATCCCGGCTTAGATCCCTTCAGGTTTCAACCATGATATCGGTTCATGGTGATCTGCCACTGGCTAATGCGAAGGCTTTCGACGGCCTCCTAAAGAAGGTGAATGACCAGTCCCAGGTTATGCTCCTGCCTTCTGATCTTGATGATGGTACGAATGTGGTCGTGACGTCGCCGCCGGATATACTTACGTTTAATTATGGTCAGAATAGTTATTACAGGCATCTTGACTACTGCCTAAGACGCAATATTCATGTGGCCACTTTGTGGGATGATGATTTGGACTTGGATATTGATACGGCGGCGGATATTCGTCTGCTGTTGGATAAAAAGCGATGTGGCCGAATTTCTCCCAATACCATGAAGTTTTTTGCCGGCTGTCCCCGGCTGTATGCCAGAGTCAATATGTTGCCCGGTTTCTTAAATAATAGTGATTTACTTGAAAGGTTTCCTAAATGACGGCAATATTTAATCATGGGCCACTTTTTGAAAAAATTAACAGCCATAGCCGCCTGACGGACAATGAGGTTCTTGAGCTTACTGATGAGCATGATCTTGCCGCACTATGTCGGAATGCGCGAGATATTCGTGACCGGACTTACGGCTCTACGATCACTTATTCGCGCAAGGTCTTTATTCCTCTCACCCAGCTTTGCCGGGATGTGTGTCATTATTGTACATTTGCCAAGACACCGGGCGCTGTGGCCGCGCCCTATCTTTCTGTCGCCGAGGCGGTGGAGATTGCGAAGAAGGGTAAAGCGCAAGGCTGCAAGGAAGTTCTTTTCACCTTGGGCGAAAAACCGGAATTGAGGTTCAAATCCGCGCGTAAGGCACTTGACGCGATGGGCTATGCAACAACCCTTGAATATTTACGGGATGTTGCCGAGGCGACTTTTAAGGAAACGGGGCTTTTGCCGCATTTGAACGCAGGCTGCATGACAGATCAGGAGTTTAAGATGCTGCGCCCAGTATCTGCTTCAATGGGCGTGATGCTTGAAACCGCATCTGAACGCCTGTCCGAGAAAGGTGGCCCTCATTACGGTTCACCAGATAAAATGCCGGCGGCAAGGCTGGATACGATTGCGCGCGCCGGTCAAAATAAAGTGCCGGTCACTTCCGGTATTTTGATCGGTATCGGCGAGACGCGGCGCGAGCGTATTGAAAGTCTGCTGGCATTGCGGGCCCTTAACGATAAATATGGCCATCTGCAAGAAGTCATCATTCAGAATTTTCGGGCCAAACCGGATACAAAAATGGCTTTGGCAACAGAGCCTGACCTTGAAGAAATGCTCTGGACCATCGCAATTGCCCGGATTATTATGGATCCCGAAATTTCCATTCAGGCCCCGCCCAACCTCAATGAGAAGACCCTTGCGGCTCTGATCGATGCCGGGATCAACGATTGGGGCGGCCTGTCACCTGTTACCATCGATCATGTTAATCCAGAGGCCCCCTGGCCGCAGTTGCAGTCGTTGATAAACCAAACAGAATCTGCGGGTAAAGATCTTGCGGAACGTTTGACCGTCTATCCCCGTTATATTCGAAAGTCCGGGGAATGGATTGACAAAGGCCTGCGTAAGGCTGTCATCCATTTCAGCGATTCAGAAGGCTTGGCGCGCTGTGAAGAATGGGCTGCCGGTCAAGCATCCCCCATTCCTGAAAAATATATTCATAAGGGGCGCGCGCAGGCTGAAACCACAATCCAGAGAATTGTGAAACAGGCAAAAGGCGGGAACCCTCTTTCTGAAGGTGATATTATTGCACTGTTTGCGGCACAGGGGCGAACGGTTGAATATATTTGTCAGGAAGCTGATGCCCTGCGAAAGAAGGTCGTCGGTGATGGGGTATCCTTTGTGGTAAACCGCAATATAAACTATACGAATATTTGCACTTTCTCCTGTTCATTCTGTGCTTTTGCCAAAGGGAAGACGCAGGAAAATCTACGTGGCCGTCCTTATAATCTCTCCTATGAGGAGATTGTATCCCGGGTGAGAGAAGCCTCTGACAGGGGCGCGACCGAAGTTTGCCTGCAGGGCGGCATCCACCCTAGGTTTAACGGCGAAACCTATTTGGAAATCTGCCGCCGGATCAGGGCTGCGGTGCCGCACATGCATATCCATGCCTTTTCCCCGCTTGAGGTCTGGCATGGCGCGACGTCTCTTGGAATTGGTCTGCCGGATTATCTGCGTCAATTGAAGGATGCCGGTTTGAACACACTTCCCGGGACGGCGGCGGAAATACTTGATGATGATATGAGGGCAATCTTATGCCCTGATAAATTAACCACGGATCTCTGGCTTGATATTATTTCTGCCGCACATGCTGCCGGTTTCAATACCACGGCAACCATCATGTTTGGTCATGTGGATGAGCCTGTTCATTGGGCCCGACACCTGATCAGGATCAGGGATCTGCAAAAACAGAGCCTCGCGGCCGGGAAAGGCAGATTTACTGAATTTGTTCCCCTGCCGTTTGTCCATATGGAATCCCCTATACATCTGAAATCCACGGCAAGGCTTGGCCCGACTTTCCGTGAATCGATTTTGATGCACGCCATCGCCCGCCTCGTGCTCCATCCTGTGATTACCAATATTCAGGCGTCATGGACTAAACTTGGCGCGGATGGCGCGGCTCTTTGCCTTGATGCTGGCGTTAACGATTTGGGGGGCACGTTGATGGATGAATCCATTGCGCGCGCGGCGGGGGCAAGCCACGGACAGAATCTAAGCGCAGATGACCTGTCGCAAATTATATCCTCGGCGGGCCGCGACCCCTGGCAACGCACGACTGAATATGGGGTTGTACAAAATTCTGGCCTGTTAATAAATAATGTGGGTGACACAATTCCTCAGGTTCGGCGGGAGACGCCGATTACTTAATGCGTTGATGGTTTTTTAGCGATCCGGGCCGCAGCGGATATGATATTGCTGTATAATTTCACCAAGAATTGAAAGGGCTAATGTGTCAGGATCCCCAGAAGAATGGAACAGGCCGATGGGCCCGTGGATCGTGTCGATCTTTTTGCCGCTGACGCCTAGGTCTTTCAGTATATGACGTCTGTTTGTATGGGCGATTTTGCTGCCCATTGCGCCAATATAGAAATGGGGATTCCTGAGCGCATGCGCCAAGAGCACCCCTTCCCAATCGTGGTCATGAAACAGAAATACAATAGCCGTCCATTGATCTGATTGGATGAGGCTTGTGTGGCCCATTGTTTTGAAACTCTTTGCGTTGAAAGAGGCAGCCCGCAGGTCATTGGCAAGCAAGATGTCCGGAGTGAAAATCTCAATCGTTGCGCCAAAAGCGTGCGCTTGCCGGGCCAAAGAATGAACCGGGCCGCCATGGCCTATAATCAACAGTTTGGGGTGCGGGTAATGCCCGACCCAAAGACACCCCTCCCGTTTCTCAATTTTTTGGGCTTCAATTTTTGAGGCAGCGAGAGGCTGAAATAAAATATCTTCTGCGCCTGCGGGCAAGCCGATCTGAAACGGCTCACGCTTTTCAAAAGCCTCAACGGCAGGCTTGCTGAAGGTATCATTCTTGATCGGAAAAAACAGGAGATCGAGTCCGCCGCCGCAGGGCAGTTTTATATCCAGATAAGGAGAACCTTTGCCGAACCGCACCAAACGCGGCTCACCTTGTATTATGGCGTTCTGCGCCTCTGCAACAACAGCAGCTTCAATGCAGCCGCCAGAAAAGGACCCGGAAAATTCACCGCTCTCTGAAACCCCCATATGATCGCCTGGATTGCGTATAGATGATCCTTGGACATTTGTAACCGTGACAAGGGCTGTCTTTTCCTTTTTCTTGGCTTTGTCGGCCAAAAACTTAAAAATTTTTTGACTGTCCATCGGGCGTTTCCTGTATTCTTCGTATAAATGTGAAAAGAGGGTGGTGGTATAGGTAAGCTAATTGAGGCATTCATACGGGTCATGGCAAGGGGCAAACCATGACATGTCCATCGAAAATCGCGCCGACGACCAGTGTTTTATTGTGAACGGCACCAACGCTGGAGGCATTGATTTCACCATCAAGCGCGACAAATACATCCTCGACGGTGCCATCCTGCGGATTAAGTGTGGCCACGTGTGAGGGCGCAACCGCATTTTGATCGCCAGCATGTTTCATATATTCAAAAAGTCTGGCCTGACCGGCAACCCATATTTTGCCGGACTGATCCACATCGATATTGTCCGGGGCGAGATTAACCTTGAACCTTCTGCGATTATCCAGCGCGCCTGTTGCAATATCACGATCAAAGACACTGACCTGGCGTTTCGTAAGTTCTGAGACATAAATTGTTTTACCATCCGGGGACTGGTTAATACCGGCCGCAAAAGACAGCCCCTTTTTGATATACTGCCCTTCATTGCCATCGAAATAGGCAATGCTTGCAAAGGGCAGAGCGAAATATTGTTCGAGCGAAGAGAGCAGTCCGGTTTCATAACCGCGGTCATTGGCTATGTAAAACTGACGCGGGCCAACTGCAATAACATCATTGGGTGCGTGCATGGCGGCAAATGTAATGCTTTCAAGATGGGTAAGCATGCCTTTGGCACCAACTGAAAAAATCTCAACAAAATCATTATCTCTTGAAGAATGGTTGACAGCAAAAAGCCGCGTTTCACCGTTCTCTCCATGCCAGATGCTGATGCCATGAGGGTGAAAATTTGTCATTTCTATCGGGGATGCACGGGTCACTAATTCTGGGTTGCCCAGATCAAACACAAAAATACCGTCGCCTGTTTTGCCGCCAGCGGCGCGCCGGTTTGTCGCCGAGACAAATACCAGATTTGTTTTGTGGTCAATGGCGACATCTTCTGTTCCCGGTGCAATATCAAGCGCCCGGCATGATTTTGCCAGTTTTGGCTCAAGCGTATCAAAAACCCCCGCTATCGGCAAGAGAACCGAGAGAAACCACATAGCAATTATAAGTACCAACAAGACAAGCGCGACCGCAATTCGTTTTATCATATAACCCTCCGCATGATATTAATGGGTGAGTTTACGTGCGATATAGCTATCTGCTATGATATTTGCGCCAATTTTGTAATATGGCAGTATTTCTATAATGCTGTCTCTTATTCTTACATGAATTTTTTCAGTATATTCAGGATTTTTTTGGTTTTTTCCGTATAGGGCGGGAAGAGCATTTTACCGCCGCTAAAGCGGCTCTGGAAGAATACCCCTTTCATATGGGAGAAGGTTTGAAATCCATGCTCGCCATGATATGCTCCCATGCCGGACGGGCCGATGCCGCCAAAGGGAATATCTTCCTGCACCACCTGCCAGGCGGTTTCGTTAATTGCGGCTCCTCCGGAAATACTGTTTTTGAGGACATGATCGCGTTTGGCTTTGTTTTCGCCGAACCAATAGAGCGCCAAAGGCCGTTCCCGGCTTTGGATATATTTCAGGGAATCTTCGAGGGTCGCACTGGCCACTATCGGCAGGAGGGGGCCGAAAATTTCTTCTTGCATGATCCGCATATCGGGCGTGCAATTGGTCACAACCGTCAAGGGAATGCGGCGTTCTTGCGCCAGCACTTGTGCGTTGTCATTTCCGGCTGTTCGCAGGGTTGCGCCCTTGTTTTTTGCGTCTTCGAGCAGGCTTTGCAGGCGGGCATAATGGCTGCTGGCTATAATTGATGTATAGTCCGGATTGCCGGCAAAAGCAGGATAAAATTCTTCGGCCTTGGCAATCAAAGCCTCTGAAAAGGCCTCGATTCCATGCTGGGGCATCAACACATAATCCGGTGCCACGCAGGTCTGGCCGGCATTGAGCAATTTACCATTTGTGATGCGCGCAATGGTCAGCTTTAAATTGGCGCTCTCATCTATAATTACTGGTGATTTTCCGCCAAGTTCCAGCGTTACAGGGGTTAAATTCTTGGCCGCAGCGCTCGCGACCATGCGCCCGACATTGGTCGATCCTGTAAACAGCAAATGATCAAAGGGCAGAGCCGAAAATTCTTGCGCAACCTCCGGGCCGCCAATGGCCACATAAACCTCATCGTCTGAAAAAATTTCGCCAAGAACAGATTTCAGCAAATCCGAAAATCGCGGCGTATATTCGCTGGGTTTAATCATAACGCGGTTGCCGGCCCCCAGCGCCCCGATGAGCGGCATAATGGCCAGTTGTAAAGGGTAATTCCACGGGCTGATAATTCCGATAACGCCGAGGGGCTGGGGCATTATTTTGTTTGAGGCGGGCTTAAACTGCAACGCCGTGGGGGCTTTTCTTGTTCGCATCCATTTTTGTGTATGCTTAAGCGCGTGTTTAATGCCGCCATGGATGACGGACACTTCCGCCAGTGTTGTTTCGATGAAGGACCGATGACCAAAATCCTCGGAAATAGTTTGTTGGAACCTAAGCTCATTCTCATTGATGAGTTTGCCGAGCTTTACCAGCTTCTCTTTACGCTCGTCCCATGGCGAATTTGAGTTTGCATTAAAAGCGGTTCTCTGTGCGTGCAGTATTTGGTTCAGATTGCTCTTGGACATTACCATCACCTAATTGTTGCTTTTGCCATTATTATACGGCCCTTTGCATAATATTAAAGTATGATTTTATGCACAATGGTTCTATCCGCTATGATATATGCGCCAATGCCATTACAAATACTGCGGGCAATATTAGCCAAAAAGATTTATCTGGATTCCGTATCTAAGCGCAGACTGCTCTAAACCTCTACTTTGAAGCGGTTTAGCTGTTTTTAGCACCACGGTCTTTTTATGGTTTCTGGCTGTTATTTTTTTTCAGCAATCCACCGAATTGGAAATAGTCTGCCAAGAAAATCAGAAAAGGGAAGGTAATAGACAGCAGGGCCGAGGACAGCCATATTTCGCGTTCAAATGTCGGAGGGCCGCTGCCTAATTCCTTTGTGGTCAGGCCAGAAAACGCGATAAACAGGTTCGCCAGAATAATGCCGGTAACGAGTGCCAAAGAAACTTTCAACAGACCCTTTACAGGTTGCCTGACATTAGGAAATAGTGAGTCCTGTAACATATTGAGGACAATAACGGAACCAAACACAAAGGGTATGGGCAGGAGCACCATGAAGGATACAACATTTATCTTGAATAATATAACCCCCAGATAATAAAGCAAACTGGTCAGGCATAAGGCCAAGAGCGTAAAGGCTATGCCCAGCACCGGTTGTTTCATGAGGGCAGGAAATTTGACCAAAGGCCATAAATCAAAATGCAGAATAACAAACATGATGGAGATAAAAGACACATAAAAAACGGTTACATTCCAGCCATTAAACAATCCGTTAGGATCAAGGCTTGCGACATAAACGGGGGTTCCAATTAAAAAAGCATAATTATAAAAAAGGTAAAATAATGCCAAACTAATTATATAGGTGAGCAAAACGATTGCCAGCCCTGCGATGACGGGATGCTTTATTCTGGGAACTATTGGCCAGCCGCCCATGATAATGGTGAGCCAGAACATCGTGCCAATGACGGTAATGGTGAAATGAACCAGCATCGGCGCAAGCGGTTGAAGGCCGCCGCCGATGGTATAAAACATGATACAACCCGCGATTACGCCCCCGAGCAAGGTGATTCCTATTAAATATAAGCCTTTTGCGGGTTGGGCTGATCTGGTAATAAATTCGGGGCTGTTGCGCCCCCATATCACACCAATCATGATGGATATGGGGATCGCACACATAAGGCTGTAGGACACCCATCCCGTAAACCATTCAAAACTGAACAGCGAGATGAAGCCCAATGAAAGGGCGATAATAAGTAGGGTCGCCAGAATGCCTGCAATGGGTTGTTTAAACATTCTGGTTTTTCCCTATTTTATTCACTCAAATTTGGTGAAAACCGACATTACCCAAGAAGAGAGGCAAAAGCGGTTTTGACCGTTGCAAGGCTGCGCTTGGAACTATCAGGGACTCTGGCGAGGATATGCCCGTCAGGTCTGACAATAAGAGCGCCGGCCTTTGGCAGCCCAATGGATTGCAGCCATGCTTTTGCACCGTCATATGCGTCATTCAATATTACGGTGCGATTTGGCACGCCAATCTCGTCGCATAATGCCGCCCAGTCGCCGTTATCGGGGCCTGACATGATGGTAAAGGCGGTTGGGTCAAGCAGGTCAAGAGTTGACATTTTCTGACCGTCTTTTGTCAACCATGCATGGGGCATGCGAAACCCTACATCAGCGCGAGGGACAAAGACCTCGACATCGCCGGTATATTCTTCGCTATAGCTGAAGCCAAGTTGCAAACCGATAGAATTGAAATGCTGCCGTTGGACTTCGACGGCTTCATTGATGCGTTTCTGACGCCCGCCTTCGCTTAACCATGCCTTGAAAGCTGTTTCGGACTGCCATATTTCTGCGGGGCAGGACAGCTCGGAAAGGGCGCCAAGCCGTTTGGCATTGGCAAGACTTTGGTCGGCATTTTGTGTCGCAATAGGCAGGCTTTCACGTTCATAACTGTCCAGCAGCTTGTCCGTGGCCCAGCCCTTCATGACACCGGCAATTTTCCAAGCCAGATTATTGCCCTCAAGCATGCCCGTATTAAGTCCCAGGCCACCGGAAGGCGGGAAGCGGTGCGCGGCATCGCCGATCAGAAAGAAACGGTCTTTCCGATAGGTTTCCGCAATCTCCGAGTTCATGGTCCATGGGATGGCGAATTTAAATTTCAGGTCATCCATTTCAAAACCAACGGCTTTTCTGATCAACTCAAGGCAATGTTCCTCGGTATATTTGGATGTATCGAGTTCCGTATAGGGCATCAGGCAAATCAGGCACCATAATTTTTCAGGATCATAACAAAGCAGTGTCGAGTTACATTCAGGATCGGTAAGCCAGTAAATAACGCCGGGACGATCAGCAACCTCTTTTCGTAAATCGGCGGAAAAGGTGATGCTCATACAAGCCATGACATTGGCATCGCCGGTCATGCCGATACCCAGATTTTGTCTGACCGGGCTGCCTGCCCCGTCAGCAGCAATCACATAGGTGCTGTCAATGGAATATGAACCGTCTGCTGTACTGATCTGGGATGTGACACCATCTGATGTTTCTTGGGCATCTTTCCATGTGTGTCCGCGCCTTAACTCTGTAAGCGGGCAATTCGCAACCGCTTCGAGCAAGACTTCCTCAAAATCAGGTTGGGGGATATTGATGAGTGGGGTTGGCGTAATCTCTAGGGCATCATCATCCTGTCTTTCGTAAGGAACTTTACCCAATATTGGCGCGTCCAGACGCGGGAGAAAAAATACGCTTTCTCCATCTTCCCGGGATAGGGCGGGTGCTCTGATTTTATCGAAATCAAGGCCCATAGACCGGCAGATTTCAAGGGTGCGCGGGCTCATGGCATGGGCCTTTGGCGCAAACGAGCGGTCGATAAGTCGTTCAACAATCACTGTTCTGATACCAAATTTTGCCAGAAGTAGGGCCTGTTCGCAGCCTGACGGGCCGCCGCCTACGATGAGAACGATGTCATCGTTCGGAGTATTATTGTCAAATGCCATAAAGTTTTTCCTTTGAGTTTAAACGTATTTCATGCCCTGAATTATTGTTCATACCCTGGGTTATTTTTTTGTATTTTCCATTGAAGATAGGATTAGTTTTGTTGTTTTGTCATAATGTGCCGAAAGCAGCTCGCAGGCCAGATCGGCATCCTTGTTGAGCGCGGCTTCCATAATATCTTTATGTTCGGTCACGATGTCGCGCTTGAGAGTGTTTTTAAATAAAAGCATTGCCTTACGGTATCTGACGCTACATTCAAAAAGAGTTTGAATGAAAAGCATGAGCCATTCCGATTTGCAGGCGGAGAGCAGAGCTATATGGAAGTCGTGGTGACCCGTTTCCCAATTGGCATCCAAGGACAAGCGTTCTCCCATTGGGGTGCGCTGAATGCGTGCCATGCGGTGATGGGCGGCAACGAGCTCGCTTTCCCAGTTCACATCGCCATTGGCAATAGATTGGCGCAAGGCAAGGCATTCCAGATCTACCCGTACGCGCTGCGTATCAATTAATTCTTTTTTGGAAATTTCGGAAACCTTGAAGCCGCGTTGATCTTCTGCCGTAATAAAGCCAGTGGCAGAAAGCCGTGACAATGCCTCACGCAATGGGTTTATACCAGCGGCATAATGTTTGCTGAGGGCATTCAGGTTGAGGCGCGTTCCCGGGGCAAATGTACCATTCACAATGTCATTACGGACTGAATCCGCGAGCTGAGAGGCCATGGTACGTTTCTTAGTTTGCTCTTCTGTCTTCATAATTATCCTCCAACTTTCCACGCAATATCCAGATATGCATGGCTGTGTTTATGGGAATATACAATAATATATTAAGAAAAACTATATATATTTATATATATTTTGTAGGTTTTATCAAAATAATATATTATTTAGTTGTATATATAGTTATTTTCAGATAATTTATTTTTCCAATAAAAATATTTTCCAATAAAAATATATATATCAATACATTTTTCAGGGAGACAGAAATGAAAAGATCTATCATTAAAAGGGCTATATACTTGCTTGGGGCTAGCGTCGCAGTTGCTGCGGCTCCGGCGTGGGCGCAGGATGCGGCCGACGACGACGGGGTTTGGGCCCTCGATGAAATTATTGTGACAGCGCAAAAGCGCGCAGAAAATCAGCAAACAGTACCAATATCAGTTTCGATAGCCACAGCTGATTTTATGGCAAAGAATGACATCAGGACATTAGAAGACCTGAACGGGTCTGTGCCGGGTTTCTTTGCGACAAATTCAGTGGCCTATAACACGGCGCCTGTCAGTATTCGCGGGATTGGCGGATCGACGGGTAGTGCGGCATTTATGAGCGATGCGCCTGTGGCGTCTTATGTGGACGGCGTCTATGTTGCCCGTACCGTAATACCAACAACGAACCTGCAGGATGTTGAATCTATTCAGATATTGCGCGGTCCGCAGGGTACGCTCTATGGCCGGAATTCAACGGCAGGTGCGATTCTGTTGACAACGAAAAGGGCGCATCAGGAATTTGAAGCTGAAGTGTTCGCCGGTTATGCCCGGTTTGATGAGATCAATGTCGGGGCTATTGTCAACGGCGCGTTGACGGATACATTGTCCGCGCGTGCGGTTATTGCCTATTCTGACAAGGCGGGTTTTGGTGTGAATGTCAACGATGGCAGCAGCGTTAACGGTTCTCAGGATTTGACGGCACGGCTCTCATTAAACTTTGAGCCGTCAGACGCGGTGTCTTTTGACCTGATCGCTGAGCTTTATCATCGTAAGGCGCAGCCTGGGCTGCTCGCTTTGAGCACTATTGAAGCCGGCGGCGGTACAACGAATCCTTATATTCTGCGGCCTGATCTGGATCAGATTATTGCGGACAGGGAATATTCGGCCCTTGAAGCCAACCGGTCGGATTCAAAGACTTATGCGGTAACGTTGCTGGGTGAGTGGGATCTGGATGCGGTGTCTGTTCATTCCATAACAGGTTATCGTAATCTCGACTTCCAAGGGGCGCAGGATACGGATAATACGCCGCTTTTCTTATTCAGGAATGAGGCACCTATTCAGTCAAAACAGTTCAGTCAGGAGCTTCGTCTTGAATCCAATAATGACGGGCCGTTTTCATGGATTTTGGGTGGTTTTTACTTCGCTGAAACGATGAATATTTCGGCGCGGGTTCGCCTTGCCCGGTCTCTTGCGGGTCTTGGTGTTGACGCGAATGTTGTTTCCGAGCAAAAGACAAATGCGGTGGCCATATTTGGCGATGGCACATATGAGCTGACGGAAAAGCTGTCTTTGACTCTTGGCTGGCGTTATAGCTACGAGCAGAAAACCTTTAATACAGACCGTTTTGATCGCACAATTACGGCGGGTACAGTGCCGGGCGGGCCGTTCGCGGGTACTTATGCAGCCGGAGAAATCTGGCGTGACGCGCCGTTCTTTGAATCTCAGGCGAGTTATAAGGATTTCTCTCCGCGCGCTGTTCTGGATTTTCAGGCCAGTGAAGATGTCTTCTTATACGCGTCTTACAGTCAGGGCTTTAAAAGCGGCGGCTTTAACACTTTTACCCCGAATGACGGTTTTGGCCCTGAAAGCATCACGTCCTATGAGATAGGCTTCAAGTCCGAAATGATGGACAATAGAGTACGTTTGAATGGTGCGGCTTTCTATAATAAATATTCCGACTTGCAAATCAGGTCATCAGATGCCGCGTTTAACACCAGAATTTTGAATGCCGGTGTTGCAAGGGCGCAGGGTGCAGAGCTTGAGCTGTCCTTCGCTGTTACGGAGCATCTTACTATTTCCGGTAATGTTGCTTATCTTGATGCCGAATTTACCAATGCTGTTATCACGGCGGTTCCGAGCACGATAGGTGTTGTTTCGGCCGGTCAGAGGTTCGGTGAAGTCAGTCAGGATGTTTCTGGAAATAAATTGCCGCGTTCGCCTGAATGGCAGTCGTATCTTAATATTTCTTATGAGCGGCCTGTTGGCTCTGTCATTATGGGGCTGAATGCGACCTATAAATATCAGGATGATGTGTTCTATCTGGAAACCAATCAGGATGTTAATACTTTCGTTGGTGAAGCATGGAGCGAAATTGACCTGAGATTGGAAATTTCAGATCCTGATGATATGTGGGAAGTTGCTATTTATGGTCAGAATGTCACCAATAATCGTCGCTTGTCTTTTGCCGCAACTTTTGGCGGTTTCCCGACGGGTGTGGTTAGTGAGCCGGCAAAATGGGGTATTGAAACGGTTTTCCGCTTCTAGTACCGCTTGGTAATATCTAAGGCTTTTGGTTTCAGATTGTTTGATGTTTTTAAATATATGTTTGGAGGAAAATATGCGTAAAATTATTTTTAAGTGTTTTGGCTTTTCGGCAGTCATATTTTTAAGCATCAGCAATCTGGCGCTGGCCAATGATACCCTTGCCGTGATGCTTGACAACAACACGATGCAAGTGGTTGGGCCGGACGGCACGGAGCAGAACTGGTATTTTCAGCAGGATGGCACATTTTCAAGCTTGGAAAATGTAACCGGTTCCTGGACGATGGCAGGGGATACGCTTTGTACGCTTTACGGCGCGAGGACCAAGCCCGGATGCTTTTCGCTTCCCACGGGTAAGGTTGTTGGTGATTCCTGGGATCAGGTTGTTGGTTCAGGGAAGACGGTAAGGGTCATCATTGTGGAAGGCCGTTAGGTGCGCCGAATTCTCTTTTTTTCAGGTTTAAATCTGTGAAATACTGAACCTTACTGAATTTCTTTTCAAATTGGAGAGTATATTATGACAATGGATACCGATAAAAGGTTAGCCATTTCTTTGTTTCTAATACGCATCACGGTGTTTCTGGTGATGTTTATGTGGACGTTAAGAAAGTTTCTTGATCCGGTTCATGCCGGCAAGCTTTTTGCGAAATATTATTTTATTCCGGGGCTTAATGAGGTCATGATCTATGGGATCGTTGCCCTGCAATTGGTTTTGGTTTTTGCGTTTTTATTCGGAATAGCAAAATATTGGACCTATGGACTGGTTATGCTTCTGCATGCCGGGTCAACTTTCGCGCCCATGACGAAATATTTTGCTCCTTACGAAGGGACGCATTTACTGTTTTTCGCCGCATGGCCGATGTTGGCGGCTTGTGTTGCCCTGTTCCTGCTGCGGGACAAAGATACAATGTTTGTTTTCAAGGCGGGTGGCTCTTCTGAGGATGCGCCGCCATCAGAAAAGGAAGCGTAAGTTATGGTTCAGCTCATCGATAGCGATATTCAAACGCGCGAAGTTCTTGATTGGAAAGGTCTGCATTTACTGCATCATCCGGCGGCGGCCTGTTCTAAAAAACTGCGCATTTTTTTGAATGTCAAAGGCATAGATTGGGAATCGCATATTGTTGATATTAAAACGGGTGCAAACTATGATGAATGGTTCTTGGGGATCAATCCGCGCGGTTTGATCCCGGTATTGGTTGATGATGGCGCAGTGCATATCGAAAGTAATGATATTCTCATGTATCTGGAGAATAAATTTTCTGGTTCCGGGCCGAGTTTGCTTTCCGCCGGGGGTGTATCTGAAATGGAAGATCTGCTCAATCATGAGAACAGCTTGCATATGGATCTTCGGACGCTGGTTTTTCGTTTTTACTTTCCCGGAAAAAGCCCGTCAAAGCCTGAGGGCGCCCTTGAAAAATATAGGGACACTGGGTCTGGCACCGTCGGCGGTGTGAAAGATCAGGAAAAATCCGTCCAGATTAAATTTTGGGAAACAGTGAAGAATGACGGCATTCCCGATGAAACAGCACGCAAATCCGCCTTAAAGTTCCGCGCGGCATTTGACGAACTCGAAGCGCGTCTTGGGGATAACCCTTATCTGCTTGGTGATGAGTTGAGTATATTGGATATTGCCTGGTTCATATATGCGGATCGCCTGATATTGGCGGGTTATCCCATAGCAAAGCTGCATCCCCGCATTGACCAGTGGTTCAAAAAACTCTCCGGGCGTCCGGATTTCTCCAAAGAAGTTGTGATGCCGGAAGAGATGATGGGAATGATATCGACCGCGCGCAGCGAGCAGGAAAAAGCAGGAAAAACTTTGAGTCTGGTTGCGGGGTTCTAAAAAAATATTGACGCGTTAATTATTGGAGCATTGTATGAGGTTAGTACGTTACGGGGAAAAGGGCTTAGAGAAGCCCGGGCTTTTGGATAAGAATGATCGGGTGAGATCGTTGGCGGGTCTGGTCAAGGATGTGGATATCCTGTTTCTTTCTGAGGGCGCGCAAGAAGTTCTGGCGGCGATTGATCCTGAGAAATTACCCTTGGTGGAATCAGGATGCCGGTTAGGGATGCCCATAGTCGGTATCAGGCAAATTATAGCTGTTGCAGGGAATTACCGCGCCCATGTTGAGGAGCGCGGCAATGTTTTGCCAACAGAGCCCATGATTTTTCATAAATCCATAGGGTCTCTTTGTGGCCCGACAGATGACATCATTTTACCGCCGGAGACCAATGAGAATGATTGGGAAATAGAGCTGGGTATTCTCATCGGTAAGAGGGCAAGCCGGGTATCTGAGGATGAGGCGCTTTCCTATGTCGGGGGTTATTGCCTTGTTAACGATATCACAGAACGTCATTGGCAGCATAAGCGAATTGGGCAGTTCGGCAAGGGCAAGAGTTTTGACAGTTTTACCCCGATTGGGCCGTGGGTTTCGACGCCGGATGAGATCGAAGACCCGCAAGCGCTTGATATGTGGCTGGATCTAAACGGCGAAAGACGTCAGGAAGGCTCAACGGGTCAAATGGTTCATGGGGTTGATAAATTGATCAGTTATATCAGCCAGTTTATGACATTGGAACCGGGCGATCTGATCGTATCTGGAACTTGTGCGGGGGTTGGGGCCGCTTGTGAGCCACCTGTATTCATGCAGGATGGGGACAGGCTGGATTTTGGTATATCCAAACTTGGCGAGCAGCATCATTCGGTGCGGCGGGCTTAGGTGAGGAAGGTTTTTATAACAATTGAGAGAAGGTGTTATTATGACTGTTGATAAAGTTAAAGAGAGTGATGCGCGCGTGAATGCCCCTGTAGAGCGGCCTGAGGAGATTGTGACGTCGCCTTCAGATTATTATGCGCTGCGCGAAAAATGGACAAAGACTGTTGCGACGCCAAAATTGATGCGCTGTGCGGATGCGCCGTCAATCATGGACGGGGAGCAAAATATTAAATTACTTCTTAGTGGGGAAGAAAGCGGGGGGCGTTTTATGGTCTCACTGATTACGCTGGAGCCGGATACCGGCCCGCCGCTACATCATCAACCCAATGAAGATGAAATGTTTCTTGTGGTGTCCGGTCAGGTTGAAGTGACGATCGGAAATGCAACGGCGATTGTTGGGCCCGGGGATTTTGCTTATGCGCCGCCAAATACCTCGCATGCTTTTCGTGCCGTAGGCGGCAAGCCGGCATCTATGTTCTCAGTCAATAGTCCGGGGGGGCATGAAAGGGGATTTGAATATTTCACCAAGATGGCAAAGGATGGCGAACCAATTGAAAAAGCTATGGCCGGTCTGGAGAATTACGACTTCGTTATCAATAAATTAGATGACGATGAAGCCAATGAACGGATTGGTGTGTGATGTGACTTCTTAACCCCGAATTTGCGCGATCAGATTCGGGGTTAAGCCTTTAAGAAAATATGCAGGGAAAATAAAACAGAAATTTAAGAACAGAAATTTAAGAAAAGGGTATTAATAATGGAAATCAAGAGAAAATTCTTAACAAGAATGCTAACAACATCAACGTTGGTATCAGTCATGGCCTCGGGGCTTTCCTGGGCGGAAGTGCCTGATGATGCTGACGCAACAGCATGGGTTCTGGACGAAATTGTGGTAACGGCGCAGAAGCGTGCGCAGGACATCACGGATGTGCCTATTTCCGTGACGGCTGTTTCCGGTGAAATGCTTGCCTCCAGAGGGATTACCGATACGGCGGAATTGGCGAAAGTTATACCGGGTTTTGTGTATCAATCTTCAACTTTTGGTTCGCCCATTTATTATATTCGCGGTGTTGGCTTTGCGGAAATTACGCAGGCTATCAATCCGGCAGTCAGTATTTATGTTGACCAAATACCGTTGCCTTTCTCCGTAATGGCGCGCGGGGCAATTCTGGATTTGCAGGCTGTTGAGGCATTGAAAGGCCCGCAGGGCACATTGTTTGGCCAAAATGCAACGGGCGGCGCGATCAACTATATCGCTACGAAGCCTACCGCTGAACTTGCCGCAGGTGTTGACGCGAGCTATGGGCGTTTTAATGATTTCAAGTTTGGTGGGTTCATTAACGGTTCATTGGGCGAAACATTGAATGCCAGACTGTCAGCAAGGCGTGAAAGCCGCGGCGATTGGCAACAGAGTTCAAGCCGGGAGGACAGCCTTGGCGAGCGCGACTTTCTGGTTGGACGGCTGTTGCTTGATTGGCAACCTACAGAAGATCTGAGTTTCTTGCTCAATGTTAATGGTTGGCGAGATAAGTCTGATTCTCAGGCAAACCAGTTCATTGGTTTCCAATTCCTGGTACCTTGTGCCCCTGGGCCGGGGCGTCAGGCGGCATGTGATGCGCTGGTTGCTCAGCCCATATCACCCGATAATGCCCGCGCAGCAGATTGGGATCCTGATCGCAGCTTTGCTGTTGATGACCGTTTCTATCAGGTCGCTCTGGAGGCCAACTGGGACGTGAGTGATAATGTTACGGTGACATCCTTGACGTCATACTCTGACTATAGTTCGGATGCGCCTTTTGATACGGACGGCATGGCCTATACGAGCCTGACCGTTTTGGGCGAGACAGAAATTGATTCATTCAATCAGGAACTTCGGGCAAGCGGCGAGCTTGAGAACGGCGTGATCTGGATGCTGGGGGCGAATTATTCAGAATCCAATTCCAGTGAAGTTCAATTGAGCGTTTTAGGCTCAACGAATAGCGCGAGTTTTGACGGATTGATTTCAGAGAACGCGCAGAAAGTAAAAGCAAAAGCTGTTTTTGCCAGCGTTGAAGTCCCCATGGGGGAGAAGTTCAATATTCTGGCCTCTGCGCGCTACACCTCTGAGGATCGTGATTTCTCAGGTTGTGCGCGGGATGACGGTAATGGCGGGCTTTCAGCTCTTTTGGGGATTATTTCAAACTTAAGAAATGCGCTTCCGCCTGTGCCGCCGGCCTTCATTGCCACAGGGGGATGTGTCACCCTCAGTTCTGCGACGAGCTTGCCGATTGGCGGACTGGTTACGGATAGTTTATCAGAGGATAACTTCTCCTGGCGGGCCAGTGTGAATTATAATGCCGATGATGATACGATGGTTTACCTGACCGCCAGTAAAGGCTATAAATCCGGTTCATACCCCCTTGTTCCCGGCGTTTTTGATGACCAGTTCAGCCCTGCCACACAAGAGTCTGTGCTGGCTTATGAGCTTGGCCTGAAGAAAACTCTCGCCGATAATCGTGTGCAGTTTAACAGTGCCGTTTATTATTATAATTATAATAATAAGCAGGTTCGCGGTTTTCTTGATGTCGGCTTTCCATTCGGCAATGTTCCGGCCCTTGTGAATGTCCCTAAATCCCGTGCCTGGGGTTTTGAAGCCGAAGTGACAGCTTTGGTGAGTGAGGGCTTGCAGGTAAGCGGGGCGGTCAATTATATTGATACGCAGGTAACGGAAGATTTCAGCACGCCGGATCCATTAGGTGTTATCGCCAATATTAACGGCGAAGAATTCCCAATGGCCCCTCAGTGGCAGTTCAGCGGTGATATTGAATATCGTTTCACTTTCGGGAATGATCTGGAAGGTTTCCTCGGTGCAAGCCCAAGTTACCGGTCTGCGACAAAAGCCGCTTTTGGCACAAACCCTATCCTTGGGATCGAGAGTTATTTTTTGCTTGACCTGAGGGCTGGTTTTGAATCTGAAGATGGTACTTGGCGCGTTGAAGTTTATGGCAACAACCTGACCAATAAATTCTACTGGACACAGGTCACACGTGAAATTGATGCCTTGACCAGAACAGCGGCCATGCCGGTAACATATGGCGTTCGCCTTAGTTACAAATATTAATGGCCATTTGCTGACTATAAAAACGTGAAAAATATGCTTTTTTAACACAGGAATTATTTATGACAGTACAACATATGGTTTGGTTAAAGACACCCGAAGGGGCGACCAATGCGGACATGGAAGACTTGATAGAGAAAATTCTGCGGATGAAAAGCATACCTTCCGTTATTGATATCGTGGCTGGTAAAAATCATAAAGATGCCAGCCACGGTTATGACTATGGTGTTATAATGACTTATGCGGATAAGGCTGCCCATCGCCTTTATAACGAACACCCCGACCATGCAAAAATGCGTGATGAGATCAAGGCAATGGGTGTTGGTATGATGGCTCTTGATTTTGAACATTGATCAGCCTGCGCGTGGTACCCGGACGTAATAGCTGAACGCAGTGGGTGCGAATAGTTTCTAAGGACATTGGTATGAATATTTGTGTTTCTCAAACTGGGGACAATCCCTCACTGTGGCTGGAGTCCGTCGCAGAAACGGACCCTGATCGGCCGTTCATGCA
Source organism: Alphaproteobacteria bacterium (assembly GCA_024280095.1). Lineage (GTDB taxonomy): Bacteria > Pseudomonadota > Alphaproteobacteria > Sphingomonadales > Emcibacteraceae > Paremcibacter. Next base: position 38,560 of record JAJRQU010000019.1, read on the forward strand.
GACGCCCGGTGAAAAACCCTACAGTTATGGCGATACAGCCGATATTTCAGGTCGCTTTGCCACGTATCTTACGCAATGCGGTGTTGGCGCCGGGGATCGTGTGGCGGCCCAGATAGATAAATCGCCTGAGGGCTTCATGCTCTATCTGGCCTGCCTTCGTATGGGGGCCATATATGTGCCGCTAAATACCGCATACTCAAGAATTGAAATAGAATATTTTATCAAGGATTCTGAACCCGGCATATTGATCTGCCGGCCAGAATATCTGGATGCAGTAACGTTGATTGCCAAAAAATTCAACGTGCCGGAAATTCATTCCTTCGGCACGGACGGTGAAGGGACATTCATTGAGAATGCCCTGAAATGCCGCCCTGACGGTTTTACACCCTCTAACGGCGATCCCGCCGAAGTCGCGGCCTTGCTCTATACATCCGGGACAACGGGCCGTTCGAAAGGGGCGATGATCACGCGCCGCGCCTTGGCCCATTGTGCCAAAACGCTTGCCGCCTCTTGGCATTTTACGGCGGATGATGTTCTGCTGCATGTTTTGCCGGTCTTTCATGGCCACGGGCTTTTTATTGCGGCGAATACGGCTCTTGTTGCCGGTGCGCAGATGATTTTCACCAAGCGGTTTGATATTGACGAGGTCATTCGCTGTTTGCCGCAAGCAACGGTTTTCATGGGGGTGCCGACCATGTATATGCGCCTGCTGAAACATCCGGAATTTTCTGAGGCGGCCTGCCATAATCTTCGATTGGCTATTTCAGGTTCTGCGCCGATTATGCGGGAAACTCTTGACGCATTCAGGGAAAAATCCGGCTGCAGTATATTGGAACGTTATGGCCTTACGGAAACGCTGATTGTGACGGCCAATCCGTATGAAGGAAACGCGGTACAGGGCTCTGTTGGCCTGCCGGTTAGCGATGTTGAGCTTCGCCTTGCGGATATTGAAACCGGCAAAGAGCTGCGGGAGGCGAATGTGATTGGCAAGATTGAAGTTCGCGGGCCGGGCCTGTTTAAAGGCTATTGGAAGAATCCCGAAAAGACGGCAGAGGAAATGTGTCCTGACGGCTATTTCATGACCGGTGATCTGGGAAAATTTGACGAAAACGGTTATCTCTATATTGTGGGACGCGATAAAGATATGGTCATTACGGGCGGCTATAATGTTTACCCCAAAGAAGTAGAGGCAGAAATAGATGCGCAGAAGGATGTGCTGGAAAGTGCCGTTATTGGTTTGCCGCATCCGGATTTTGGCGAGGCCGTTTCCGCGCTCGTTGTTCTTGCTGATGGCGGCAAGTTAAATGAGGCGGAGCTTCTGGAAATTTTGACAGACCGGCTGGCCAAATATAAATGCCCCAAAAAAATAATATTTGTCGATAGTCTGCAGCGAAACGCCATGGGGAAGGTGCAAAAAAACCTGCTTAAACAACAATATGAGACTCTTTACCAACAGGTAACGTGAAGGTAAATTTGATGAGTAATGTCAGAACAGAAAATAATAATGGTGTTGGTATCATTACCCTATGCCGGTCGGGCAGCATGAATGCCCTGAATGATCCTTTTATCCGGGAGATATTAACCGCCTTTTATTTGATGCAAAGAGACGAGGTTCGCGTTGTCATCCTGCGCGCAGAAAAAGGGGCCAAGGTCTGGTCTGCGGGCAGAGACGTGGAAAGCCTGCCTGCCGGGGCTCATGACATGGCCGGCTGGCAGACGCAGATGGTTGCCTTGGGCCGGACTATTCGGGAATTCCCAACCCCTGTCATCGCCATGATAGAAGGCAGTGTCTGGGGCTATAGTTGCGAGGTGGCCTTCTCTTGTGACCTGATTGTGTCCGTACCAGAGGCCACATTCGCCATTACGCCAGCCAAATTGAGCGGAACCTATGTGATAGAAGGTTTGCGGACAATTGTGGGTCGCCTTGGCCCGAATCTGGCCAAAGAAATGCTTTTTTGCGCCAAAAAGGTGGAAGCCTCCAGACTTCATAATCTGGGCGTCATCAATCATATTGTTTCTCCTGATGAAATTGAGGGCTATGTTGAGAGTATGGCGCGTAATATATCGCGTTTAGCACCCTTGACGATTGCGGCGTTAAAGAAGCAGATTTCTGATATTGTCAGGACATTGCCGTTGCCGGCGGAAATTCTTGCGGAAAATGACATATCTGCGGCGAATATATTTGGCTCAGATGATTATCAGGAAGGCTTGGCGGCTTTCAGAGAAAAAAGAAAACCTGATTTTACAGGCCGGTAATGAGTTATGAAGCGTAAGATCTGATGATATTATGCTATTCTATATTGACGGTTTTTTGATTTAGCGAGAAGGAATAGTGGTTCTTATGGAATCTTTTTCATGTTTTGATGTTGATGTCACGGACGGTGTTGCCCATATTATACTGAAAAGAGGTGATGCGTTTAATACCATGATTCCGGCTTTCTGGCAGGAATTGCCAAAGATCGTGCGCACGCTTGAGGCTGAGGCCAAAGCCCGCGTTATTGTCATTTCTTCTACGGGCCGGCATTTTACCGCCGGGATGGATCTTGGGGTTTTTAATTCAAGCGATGGCTTGATGGCGCCTGATGGGCCTGATGGCCAGACCATAGGTCAAAGGCGCGAGGGTCTCCGGCGCCTTGTTCTGGAATTGCAAAAAACATTTAATGTTCTTGATGATGTGCGCATGCCGGTTCTGGTTGCGGTGCAGGGCGGCTGCCTTGGGGGCGGGATTGACCTGATATCGGCTACAGACATGCGTTATTGCACAAGTGATGCATTTTTCTGTATTCAGGAAATAAATCTGGGGATGACCGCAGATGTGGGTACTTTTCCGCGGCTTTGTCATTTAATTCCTCAAGGCTGGGTGCGCGAGATGGCCTATACCGGCCTGCGGCTGACCGCAGATAAAGCCAAGGAAATAGGTCTGGTGAATGAGGTTTATGAAACGCAGGAGGAAATGGTCAATGCCGTTCTGGCCAAGGCCCGTGAAATTGCAAGCAAGGCCCCTTTAGCGGTTGCAGGCTCCAAGGTTATGCTCAATTATGCCCGGGATCACAGCATTCAGGATGGCCTGGATTATATAGCCACATGGCAGGCCGGCATGTTTCAGCCCGCCGATATAATGGAAGGCATGGCCGCCTTGCAGGAAAAGCGGGCGTCGGTTTACCATGACTTGCAAGCCATCAAGAAGGCGCCTTGACCATAGTAAATCTTTAATCATCGGGGTTGCGGCGCTGCATCATCGGGGCCAGCATATTCACAAATTCTTCAATGATCGTGTCAAGCTCTCCGGGGTCTTTAAGAAAGGCGTCATGGGTAATCAGGCCGCGATAGAAAACCCGCGCCACCTGCCAAACGCGCTCAAACCGGCTGTCGTCTCCGTCAGATAAGATGTAATTCTGTAAAATGGATCGTTGCATTCGGTCGTTCCAAAGGATCAGGTCGGGTTTTATTCTTTCTTTAAGCTTCTCATCCGTTCTATAGGCAACGAGAATTTCCAGAAGCGCGCGGCCCTGCGGCGTATTAACAACATGTTGCCAAAGCCTGATGAGGTCACTCTTGATAATTGATAATTCATAGTCTTCCGGGGTTTGGCCTTTATTGGGCGGCGGTTCCTTTGGCGGGTTAACAGTTGGTCGCAAAATCCTGTTGGTTGTCTCAACGATCAAATCTTCTTTTGTGGCGAAGTGATGGGTCAGCGCGCCGCGTGAAACACCGGCTTCCTGCGTGATGCGGTTGGTACTTGTTTTTGCATAGCCATATTTATCCAAACAGCGGACGGTGGCCTCGTAAATAATTCTTTTGGCTTTTGCGCCTTGTTTTTCACGCTCTGTCACATCGCACCCCCGGCTGTTGTCAAGAGAAAACCTCCTGCCTCTGTTACGTTTGCCATACATGAACCTTTCATACAATTTAGTTGACATATGACCATATGTCGTGCAATAACAAACAGAACGTTCTGTTTTTATTTACTTTACTATGCCTTGACCATAAGGGCAATAGTTCATCATACACGAGGTATTATGCGCGACAAGAAAATTGTAAGAATTGGCGGTGCCAGCGGCTATTGGGGTGAATCGGATATGGCGGTGCCGCAGTTTTTGGCGGCGGGCGGCCTCGATTATATTGTTTTCGATTATCTGGCGGAAATTACCATGTCCATTATGGCGCGCGCGCGGTCGGCTGATCCTGAAAAGGGCTATGCGCTGGATTTCGTTTCCTCTGTATTAAAGAAAAACCTAACCGAGATTGCGGCTCAGAATGTGAAAATCATTTCGAATGCCGGCGGGGTTAACCCCGAAGCTTGTGCCAGGGCGATCCGGCATCTGATCCGCGATCTCGGGCTTGATTTGCGTGTTGCCGTGGTGACGGGCGATGATATTCTGGATTCATTTCGGGATGGGGCCTATGGCTCGATCCGGGAAATGTTTTCCGGGGAAACTTTGCCCGACGTTGAAAAAATGATGAGCGCCAATGCGTATCTTGGGGCATTTCCCATTGCGGCGGCCCTTGACAAGGGCGCGGATATTATTGTGACGGGGCGCTGTGTCGATAGCGCCGTTACGCTTGGGGCCTGCATTCATGAATTTGGCTGGACAAGGGATGATATTGATAAGCTTTCCGGCGGTTCTCTGGCGGGTCATGTGATCGAATGTGGCCCTCAGGCGACCGGCGGTAATTTTACCGATTGGCGGGAGGTGGCCGATAATATTGTGGATATTGGCTATCCCATTGCTGAAATAGCCTCTGACGGCTCTTTCATATGTACAAAGCCGCAGGACACCGGCGGTATTGTCACGGTCGGCACAGTATCTGAGCAGATTGTGTATGAAATCGGGGATCCCAGAGCCTATATTCTGCCGGATGTGGTTTGTGACTTTTCGGATGTGACGGTAACGCAGGCGGGGGAAAATAGCGTTATGGTCTCCGGCGCAACCGGCTGTGCCGCGCCGGATAGCTATAAAGCGACGATTACCTATCTGGATGGTTTTCGCGGGCAGATGCCATTAAGTTTCACAGGTTTCGAGGCGGATGAAAAAATCAAAGTGTTTACGGATGCGGCGCTGTCCCGGGCGCGTAAAAAGCTTGTTGAACTGGCGATGCCGGATTACGAAGAAGTAAGCCTTGAGGTTCTGGGCACGGAGAGCCAATATGGTGCCATGTCAAAAGTCTCCAAGGGCGCACGAGAGGTCGTGGGGAAATTTTCCTTCAAACATGTTGATAAAAAAGCGATTGTTATCCTGTTTAAGGAGATTACGGGTCTGGCGCTGGCCTCCCCTGCCGGACTTTCCGGGCTGGGCGGCGGGCGGCCAAAACCATCCCCTGTTGTGCGCCTGTTTTCCTGTTTGATCCCAAAGGAAGATATCGCCATATCCGTAGATGTGGCCGGAGATATGAACAGTGAGGCTTTTACGCTCGAAACGGTTGGGGGAACGCCCGTTTGCCAAAGGTCACAGAACCAGCCTATTATGCCGCCTTGTGATCTTGCTGATGATAGGATCAGCGTGCCATTGATCAAGCTTGCCTGGGGCCGCAGCGGAGACAAGGGCAACAAGGCCAACATCGGTATTATCGCCCGCGAGGCAGAATATCTGCCCTATATCGCCATGGCCCTGACAGAGCAGGTTGTGGCCGCACGTTTTGATCATTTTCTTGAGGGCAGTGTTGAGCGATTTTTGATGCCGGGCTTTAATGCAATCAATTATCTTTTGCATGATGCCTTGGGCGGCGGGGGTATCGCCAGTCTTCGTAACGATCCGCAGGGAAAATGTTTTGCCCAAATACTTCTGGACCATCCTATTCCGGTTCCTGTTGAACTGGCAGAAAGGCTTGTATGACCATGTATACATCCAAAATTTCCAATACATCCGAGACGTTCCATCAGAATAAGAAGGATATGACCGACCTTGTCGCGCGTCTGCGGGACTATGAGGCACGGGCCGAAGCCCTTTCTGAGAAACGCCGGCCCCGGTTTGAAAAACGGGGTCAATTAACCCCGAGAGAACGTCTCAAGAGGTTGCTTGATCCGGGCATGCCTTTTGTCGAGCTGTATAATATGGCGAATTTTCTGGTTGATGACCCGGATATGGAAACAAGTATTCCCGGCGCCAGCGCCATTGCGGGCATTGGTTTTATTAGCGGGGTACGCTGCCTGATCATTGTTGATGACAGCGGTATCAATGCCGGTGCCATAACAACCGGCACCATTCAGAAAATGCTTGGCATCCTGAAAATTGCGCTGGAACAGAAGCTCCCGCTTATTCATTTGGTGGAGAGTGCCGGGGCCAATCTGATGCAATATACGGTTGAACTCTGGGCCCACGGCGGCGGTATGTTTCATGGCCGCGCAAAATTATCGGCGGCGGGCATTCCGACAATCGTCGTTCTGCACGGCCCTTCCACGGCGGGCGGCGCTTATCAGCCGGGGATGAGCGACTATGTTATCGGGGTGAAGAAAAATGGCATGGCCGCCTTGGCCGGGGCGGCTTTGACGCAGGCAGCAACAGGGGAAATCGCGGACGAACGGGAACTTGGCGGCACGGAAATGCATGCCTCTGTGACAGGGCTTGTCGAATATCTGGCAGAAGATGACGCGCATGGTATTCTGATCTGCCGTGATCTGGTTGATCGTCTTGACTGGAATAAAAATTCAGCACCCTTACCCTCGCAAGATGTACAGCCCCCAAGGTTTGATCCTGAGGAATTGGCGGGTGTCGTGCCGGTGGATTATAAAACCGCCTATGATGCCCGCGAGGTAATGGCGCGTATTGTTGATGGGTCTGATTTCGTTGAATTCAAGCCCCGGTTCGGCCCCGCAACGGTTTGCATACAGGCCAGAATTATGGGTCATGCTGTCGGCATTATCGGCAACAATGGCCCGCTTGACCCCAATGGGGCTGCCAAGGCAACGCATTTCTTTCAATTATGTGACCAGTCCGATATGCCGATAATTTTTCTGAATAACATCACCGGTTATATGGTGGGGACAGAATATGAACAGGTGGGCATGATCAAATTGGGGGCCAAGATGATTCAGGCCGTTTCCAATGTTCGCGTTCCGAAAATATCGCTTTATATCGGGGCAAGTTTTGGTGCGGGAAATTATGGCATGTGTGGCTATGCGTACGAACCCGCCTTTCTGTTCGCTTGGCCCAATGCTACCACTGGGGTTATGGGCGGCGAACAGGCGGCAACGACCATGGATGTCGTCATGCGCGCCGGTGCCAAACGCCGGGGGGAGGAAATAGATCAGAAAATGGAAGAAAAAATGGCGGCCCAGAAACAGGCGATCATAGATCATTTCGCCCCGCAGTCAGATGCTTTTTATACTTCTGGCCGTATGCTGGATCAAGGCATAATAGACCCGCGCGATACTCGCAAGATTCTGGGCTTTGCTCTTGATACATGCCGGGAAGGCCGCAGCCGGACACTCCAGCCCAACAGTTTTGGTGTGGCGCGAATTTAGGGAAGATGAAATGAGTGACTTTTTAAATTATAAAACTCTGGAGCTTGAGACTGGCCCTGAGACTGGCCCTGAGTCTGGTCATGATTGGCTGACCATTTGGTTTAACCGTCCAAAAGTGCGCAATGCCCTTTCCGCAGAGATGATAACAGAATTGCTTCATCTGTTCTCTGCGCTTAAAGACAGGCCGGATATACGGGGCGTAACCCTGCGCGGGCGCGGCGGCATTTTTTGCGCGGGCGGCGATATTAAAGAGTTTAAATCCCTTCTTCAGGGGGAGGCAAAAACCAGTGAAGATGTGGCCCGCGCAAGTCGCCGGAACGGCGAATTATTTAATATGATAAATGAGACGCCTCAGGTCGTTATAATACTGGTTGAGGGCGCGGCAATGGCGGGCGGTATGGGCATCGTTTGCTGCGGTGATGTGGTTGTTGTCACAGAGGACGCAAAATTCGCCTTGACCGAAACGTCGATTGGCATACCGCCGGCACAGATTGCCCCCTTTGTTGCGGCGCGCCTTGGTTCGCATATGGCTCGCCGCCTTATGCTTACGGCGGGGCGTTTTGACGGGGCGGAGGCAGAGAAAATTGGTTTGGCTGATTATGTTGCAAAAGATGTTGACCATATGAACGGGATTGAAATAGACATAAAGAAGCGGGTCAGGAAATGTGCGGCAGGGGCGAACGCCGTGACGAAAAACATTATTCTTGCAACCCGCTATGCGGGAAGGACAGAAATGATAGATATTGCCGGCGCGGGATTTGCCAAATGCATGTTGTCAGACGAAGGCCGCGAAGGCGTGACGTCATTCCTTGAAAAACGCAAACCTTATTGGGCCGTTAGCCCCATAGAAAAAGAGGCGTGATTGTGGCTAAATTTAAGAAAATTCTGATTGCTAATCGCGGTGAAATTGCGCTGCGTATTATGAAAACGGCGAAGGCGCTGGGCTATGGTACCGTGGCGGTTTATTCCGACGTTGACGCCAACGCCCCGCATGTCTTATTTGCGGATGATGCCGTATGTATTGGGGCGGCTCCGGTAAATGAAAGCTATCTTGTCGGGGAAAAAATTATCGCTGCCGCTAAAGCAAGCGGTGCCGGTGCCATTCATCCCGGATATGGATTTCTGTCTGAAAATGCCGACTTTTCCAGGGCCTGTGATGAGGCGGGTCTCGTGTTCATTGGCCCCTCGGCTGAATCAATTGAATTGATGGGGAATAAAGCAGCGGCAAAACGCCGGATGAGAGAGGCGAACGTCCCTTGCATTCCGGGTTATGAAGATGATGATCAGTCGGAAGAGACGTTGATTAAGGCGGCAAAAGAGATCGGTTTTCCGATCATGGTCAAGGCGGTGGCCGGCGGCGGCGGGCGGGGTATGCGGTTGGTTTTTGAGCCTGATAATCTGCCAAATGCCATTAAATCTGCAAGGTCCGAAGCACTGAATGCGTTTGGCTTTGGCGAGATGATCCTTGAAAAGGCCATTATAGAGCCGCGCCATGTGGAGGTGCAGATATTTGCCGATACCCACGGCAATACGGTTCATTTTGCCGAACGGGATTGCTCAGTCCAGCGCCGTCATCAAAAAGTCGTTGAAGAAGCCCCCTGTCCCATTATGACAGAGGAATTGCGGGCAGAGATGGGGGCGGCGGCCGTTGAGGCGGCAAAAAGTATTTCATATCGCGGCGCTGGAACTATCGAGTTTCTTCTGGATAAAACCGGCGCATTTTATTTTCTGGAAATGAACACCCGCCTTCAGGTGGAGCATCCGGTCACAGAGATGATCACCGGGCTGGATCTTGTGGCCTTGCAGATCAAAGTTGCGCAGGGGGAGACATTGGGCCTGTCTCAGGAGGACGTAAAGCTTAACGGTCATGCCATGGAAGTGCGCTTATATGCAGAAGATCCGGCGCAGGATTTTCTGCCTGTCACGGGTCATATAGATGTATGGCAGCCTGCCGAGGGCGAAGGGGTGCGCATTGATTCAGGCATTGTATCAGGGCAGGATATTTCGCCTTTTTATGATCCTATGATCGCCAAAGTCATCACATGGGGACAGACCCGTGATGTTGCGGTGAGCCGCCTTATTGAGGCCCTTAAAAATACCCGCCTGTTTGGCACCAAGACCAATAAAAGTTTTTTGATTGATGTGCTCTCCAATGACAAATTTCAGAAAGGTCTTGCCACAACGGCCTTCATCGCCGAAGAATTTGGCGAAGGCGGGGTGCCGGATGTGCCGCTGTCCATAAATGAGGCGGCGATGGCGACTGTGCTTCAGTATGAAACTTCGCGTAACCGTCACCGCGACCAAAGCCTTGGGGTCAATCCGGAATTGATGAACTGGCATTCCGGCGGACAAATGGAAACAGCCTTTAAATATTGTCTGGATAATGGCGACCTGGATTTGGTTCTTTCCACATCAGAATTGAATGAATATGATGTGGTTTGTAAGGATCAGAAGATTCATATCAGCGTCATTGATTTTTCTGACGGGCAGGCCAAGCTTTCTGTCAATGGGCGGCGTCATAATGCCGGGTTTTTTGTGCCGCAAGAGGGCAGAATCTATCTGGAAATAGAGGGCAGAACCCACAGCCTGCGTAATGAAAATGCTTTTGCCAGTTCCGGTGATGAGGCGGGCGGCGGCGGAAGAGTGACGGCGCCTATGCACGGCGTCTTGCTCGAAACTTTTGTAAAAGCGGGCGACGTGGTATCCAAAGGCGATCGTTTGGCCGTGCTTGAGGCCATGAAAATGCAACATGAAATTTGCGCAGAAGTGGACGGTGTTGTCAATGAGGTTCAAATTGCCGGCGGGGTTCAAATTGCCGCAGATGACCTGATCATGGAAATTGATGTGACGGAAGATGCGCCTGTTCAGGAAAAAGGCAACGCTTGATGTTTCAGCAACCAATTGATTTTAAAGAGGAGAGCGAGGCCTTATACCGGCTTCTGAAAAATATTTCCGATGATCATATGGCCCGGCCAACAGCTTTTAAGGGATGGACGGTCAACAATATTATTGGCCATTTGCATATGTGGAACTGGGCTGCTGACTTGTCACTATGTGACCGCGAGGCCTTCACGGACTTTTACGTCAAAGCGGGGCCCGCTGTACAGAATAATGACCTGCGTAATTTTGAGACAAAATGGCTGGACGGATTAACCGGACGGGACTTGCTGGAGACATGGCGGCAGTTTTATCTGGAAGCGGCAGACCGGTTTGCGGCGGCGGATCCCAAATTTCGGGTAAAATGGGGCGGCCCTGAAATGAGCGTACGCTCCAGTGTCACGGCAAGGCTGATGGAAACATGGGCCCATGGGCAGGCGCTATATGATCTGATGAATGAAGAACGCGTAGATCATGACCGTATCAAGAATATTGCTGTTTTGGGGGTGAATACATTCGGCTGGACATTCATAAACCGTAAGCTGGATATTCCAAAACCGGCCCCATATGTGCGATTGCAGGCCCCGTCCGGTAGGGTATGGGAATGGAATGACCCGGAAAATGCCGATCGTGTGGAAGGGTCGGCAACAGATTTCTGTCAGGTGGTGACACAGACACGAAATGTCGCAGATACCGATTTGAAAATATCAGGGGATATCGCCCGGCGATGGATGGCTTTTGCCCAATGTTTTGCCGGCCCGCCGGAAGACCCGCCATTATCCGGCATAAGAGGCCGGACAGATCAATCTTTGTGATAAGAATATAGAGGAGTTGAAAATGGGCGCGATGGATCGTTATCCTCATTTATTTTTGCCGCTTGATCTTGGTTTTACGGCGCTGAAAAACCGCCTTCTCATGGGCTCCATGCATACGGGGCTGGAAGAAGCCGAAAATGGTTTTGAGAAGATGGCCGCCTTTTACGCGGAACGGGCAAGGGGCGGCGTTGGCATGATCATTACCGGCGGAATTGCCCCCAATGCCGAGGCAGGATCAGGCGCAAAGCTGGCCACATCCGGCGAGGCTGCGCAACATAGGATTGTCACGGATGCCGTACATCGGGCGGATTCGGACGTAAAAATTTGTTTGCAGATCCTGCATGAAGGGGCTTTGGCACCCCATAAATCCTGCGTATCCCCCTCGGGCGTTAAGTCAAGAATCAGCGCTTTTACCCCCATAGAATTATCTGAGGACGGGATCGAAAAACAGATCACCGATATGGTCAATTGTGCTTGCCGGGCCAAAGAGGCCGGCTATGACGGTGTCGAAATTATTGGTTCTGCCGGATATTTATTGAGCTCTTTTCTGGTGGAGAAAACCAATCAACGGACGGATAAATGGGGCGGAAGTTATGAAAACCGCATGCGGTTTCCTTTGGAGGTTGTGCGCCGAATCCGGCAAGCCGTTGGCCTTGAATATATTGTTATCTTTCGGATAGCGGCCATGGATATGCTTCAGGGCGGCATGTCGTGGGATGAAGTTGTGCAACTGGCCAAAAGAATGGAACAGGCCGGGGTAAATATTATCAGCACACATTTTACCTGGCACGAAGCCTCGGTTCCGACGATTGCGACGATGGTGCCGCGCGCGGCTTTTTCCGGGGTGGCGGGCCGCCTGCGGAAAGAATTGAGCGTGCCCGTTATCACCAGCAACCGCATTAATATGCCGGATGTTGCCGAAGAAGTTCTGGCGCGGGGTGATGCGGATCTTATTTCCATGGCCCGGCCCATGCTGGCAGACCCCGACCTTGTGCAAAAAACATTAGAGGGCAGGGAGGATGAAATCAATAGCTGCATTGCCTGTAATCAAGCTTGCCTCGATCATTTGTTTAATGGGCAGAATGTCAGCTGTCTGGTCAACCCGAGGGCCTGCCACGAACTTGAATTGACTTACGAGCCAGTTATCAAGGCTAAAAAAATTGCGGTTGTCGGGGCGGGGCCTGCGGGGCTTTCTTTTGCGACCGTTGCCGCCGGGCGCGGGCATGATGTGACGTTGTTTGACAAGGCGGTAGATATTGGCGGCCAGTTTAATCTGGCCAGAAAAATTCCGGGTAAAGAGGAATTCTCGGAAACCATTCGTTATTACAGGCGTATGATTGATGTTCATCATATTACCCTGCGGCTTAACACAGAAGTTACGGCGGATATGCTGCGCGCCGCCGGATTTGATGAGGTCGTGATCGCAACAGGTATTCAGCCGCGCCTGCCGGAGATTGACGGCATCAGCCATGCCAAGGTTGTGAGTTATATTGAGGTGATCAAGGGATATAAAGAGGTTGGACAAAAAGTGGCCATCATGGGCGCGGGCGGTATAGGCTTTGATGTGGCGGAGCTGATCAGCCATACCGGGAAATCCACTGCCCTTGATATTGATGCTTTTGCAAGGGAATGGGGCATTGATTTCAAGAACCATCCGCGCGGCGGTGTCACAGATGTTGAACCTGTAGTGGTAAAATCAGACAAGGAAATTTACCTCATGCAGCGCAAAGCGACCCCCGTTGGGCGGGGCTTGGGAAAGACAACGGGGTGGACACATCGCCTCACGCTGGCCCGGCGCGGGGTTAAAATGATCAATGATGTTGACTATCTTAAAATTGATGACGAGGGCCTGCATATTACCATTGGCGGCGTTCCGGATATTCTGCCTGTGGATACGATTATCATTTGTGCGGGCCAGACGCCGTTTCGCGCTCTTTTTGATGACCTGAAAGACAGCGAATTGAATATTCATTTGATTGGCGGTGCTTATGAGGCGGGGGAACTGGATGCGAAAAGAGCCATCAATCAGGCCAGCCGCCTCGCGGCTGTTATTTAATCTGGCGCCTTGCGGCCGTTATTTAATTAGGTCTGACATTGCTCTAGAGGCGTTCATCTGGACAAACTCAGATATGTGCCTTCATTCTCACGCGCGACGGCACTCATAAGTACAGAGAAGGTATAGGCGCCGCCGTCGACTGTGCCGTAGTTGTTTGATGTGGTTGCAAATCCGATACCGTGGATGCGGGCAAGTTTTTTACCTGTTGCACCGGTTCTGTTCAGCGCGCTAATAGCCGCCGCCGTATCATCATAGCGCCGGCTGGAAAAATCGTCGCCAAAAACGTAGATAGCGAGTTTCCTGCCCGGCTTGCCATAGGCCCGCAAAGCTTCGGCAATGCCTTCATAGGGGTTGCTGTTTGAGCTTGGAGACCATCTGTTTGTTTGAATAAGGGCAAGGCTTCGCTCACCTTTCGTATCGTTGATCCAGCCGCCTTTTTTCTTCAAATAGAAGCCATTGTCATTAAGAATCTGAAAGCCCCTTACTTTTGGGTGCATTGTCAGGACATTATCGATCACGCTTTTCACGCGGCCCCATTTATCGCGCATACTTCCCGAGGTATCGATGACAAAGATCACATAATCACTATCTACGGCTATGCCCCCGACTTCTTCGGTGGGCTCAGGGTCCGGTGTTGTTTCCTGAAGCTGCGCCAATTTCTCAATCATTTTTTTCTTTTGTTCGATGGCCGCGCGGCTTTGGGCAAGTTGTGAAGATTTAAATTCCTCATTTCTTGTGCTTTGCTGGATATCGTCAATTTGATCGGCAAGGGCATTATTTCGATTCTTGTTGCCCTCCAAATTTAGTTTTTCCTGTTCATTAAGTTCCGCAATTTGAATATTCTCGGCTTCGGAGCTGTAAATCTGGCGCAGCAGATCCATGCTTTCACTCGCGCCGCCTTCTGTTGCCATTTCTGGCCGGGAAATAATCAGCAACAGGACAACAGCCCCAAAGGCACAGGATATAATATCCAGAAAAGCCAAACTGAAAATATCGGTTTCGCGATTTCTAACCTTCATGGCCATTGCCCCGAAGGAGACAGCACAATTCCTTTTGTCATATTTGCCCAACCCCAATATAGGGCCTGTGCATTGGGATCGCCTGTCATGGGCAATAGAATAACGTTAATTGGCACGTTACCCCCTGGAAATACTTTCTGCAAATGACTTGATATATTAGACAGAAGGCTCTCTCGGCATTTTGGGGTTATTGACCGTTTTTTGGCACAATATGCACTGCCTTGTGTCGGCAGACCATCTGTAACAACATAGATATTGGTCGGCCTGGGGGTCATGTTCAGGGCCATGCGCATGCCGGCTTCCAGATTTGTGCCGCCTGTTGGCGCGAGGGTAGAAATATTTTGCACGGTACCCCCCAAATCCCCTTGATTTGCCGCAGAAGACCATGATGACCCCGGGGAAAGCATGCCAGCCTTATCATTAAAACCAATGAAGGCAAATTGTGATTGCGTTGGAATGCGCGCCAGTAACCATTTTGCAACGCGAAGTGTTCGTTGCCATTTGGGCGCGTTTTGTCGTTGGGCCTCTGTATCAAATTTGGCCAGTATCGCGCGCTCCAAAGTGGGGTATGTCATAGATGTGCTGTGGTCAATCACGACGGCGATACGTTGCCCCTCTACTTTCATGCCAATGATATAATTGGCTTGCCCGGTTCCCTGAAGGGTGACCTGATCCACTGGCGGTGCAATTTCGATTTCTTCTATGGCCCCTTCAGCGATTTTATTCTGCTCTTTTTCAGAGGCATTCTGCCGGCTTAGGGATGCCAGTTTTCCTTTGGCATCGACCAGATGGTCTTCCATGGATTTTCCGGCTTGTTCAGTATCTGAGTTCTGTTGCCTCAGACCCTCCATTTCCGCGCCCAGGTCTTTGGTTTGTTCAATCATTGACGCCAATTGTGATTGCAGGTCATCGGTCTGTTCAGAGCCAGTATTAATATTATGCTTGATAATCAGAAAAATCAGAATAACAGCCCCAAGGCCGCAAGATATAATATCCAGAAAAGCCAATGTAGTGCTTTCAGTTTTTCTTTTTACAGCCACGGCCTATGTCTCCAGAAAATCCGTTGATCCGACTTGTGTCAGGATGTTTTGCTAATCCGTTCTAAAAGTGTTTTTTCGCAATATGCCTGTGTTTTTACCAGCACATCATCCTGCATTTTTTGCAGGGCATGCAGTAAGAACATCAGCAGAATACTGATGAAAAGAGCAACCAGGGTCGAGTTAAAGGCAATACCAAGTGCGCCGGTCATGCCGACAATATCCCCCGCGAGAGCTTCATCCGCTTTAGATAGCGCCACGCCAATACCGCGGACAGTGCCAATAAAGCCAATAGAGGGAATGGCCCAAATCAAATATCGTATCATTGAATTCCCGGCTTCGATGCGAACGGCCAGAGCCTCTACGCTTGTGGTCACCGCGTCTGAGGCATTCTGCACATTTCCTGTGATAAGATACCGCCGCAAACTTGCTGCCAGTGCTTGCACAAGGGGTGTCGACTTTACTTTGTCGGCCAATTCATCAAGGTCGTCCAATATTTGGGAAAGGCTGTGATGTTCGGCGTCGGCTTCTTCAAGCAGATCAACCTCGAACAGATAATTTTCAGACCACAGCCGGAATATCCCTAGCCCCATCAGGTAAATGCCATAAAACATCAGGATAAAACAAACCTCTTGCTCTCCATTCTCCAGGATGACCCAAAGGCTTCTCGATACGGATTGGCCATTGGACAAAGCTATCATCGTTGCCTGTTCCGCCTGAGGAATAATGATGCCAATATAAACAAGGTGAACAATGATGGCGATACCAACAAATACGGCGAAAGAGATCAGAGAATTTTTCATTTTTATTCCTATTAACTGAGTTGGGTGGCTATATATCGCTTGGAAAATCTACGGCCTGACTTATCGATATACGTTGTTGCGCTGCTTGCTGCGCCCAAAGGCTCTCTGTATATATATATCCAAGAATCATTATTCCCAGCGCAATGAATATTAACCGAACCGTTTTTTCCCTTTGCGGCAAGATGCTGTCATTTAGTTTAATCTTGAGTCTTAATGTTTTCTCTGATTTATTGGTCATGCTATTCCTCTTACCTGTCTTCGGCGCCGTAAACATACCGCACGACACGGAAGCCAATATCATTGCTTGCGCTATGCTCCTGATGTCGCCGCGCTGCCCTTAAATCTGTTAAAGAGGCCGACCTGAATCCAGAACCTTTAACAACATTTCCTTCGCCGATGGAGGGGCCAAATGAATTGACAGCGACTTTTCCCTTCATTGGTACCGCCAGAGAA
Source organism: Alphaproteobacteria bacterium (assembly GCA_024280095.1). Taxonomy (GTDB): domain Bacteria; phylum Pseudomonadota; class Alphaproteobacteria; order Sphingomonadales; family Emcibacteraceae; genus Paremcibacter. The sequence goes on from JAJRQU010000019.1 coordinate 55,082, forward strand.
TAACGGTCATTGACCCACTCGCGCACATTACCTGACATATCATGCAACCCTGATCGTTCCGCCGGAAAGCTTCCCACGGGCGCGATGAGCGCATATTTGTCATCATATCTGGCAATGTAAGTCGGCACCGAACCTTTGGCGTTTTCATCCGCCAGATTTCCGCTGGAACTGGTGATAACCTTCTTGTTTCCCCATGTATATTTCGTCAATTCGGGTCGTCTTGACTTTCGGGCCAGCCATTCCCATTCTGCTTCTGACGGCAGTCGGTATCCGTCTGCATATATGTTATAGCCAACCACCTGATTATGGTTTATTTGATAAAAAGCGGTTAAATTTTCTTTCTGACTGAGCCAGTTACTGAATTGTGCGGCTTGCGTCCAGGTAACGCCCGTAACCGGCATATTATTTCCCTGACCGCCCCCGAAATTGGGTTGAAATTTGAGGAATTGCCCAACGGTAATCTCATATTTTCCGGCATAAAAATATTTGGTTAACTGGACTTGGCGCAATATCTCGTTGGCAAGTTGACCGATTTCACTGCGCGGGGCCCCAATGAAGAAAGATTTTTGATCCGGTTTAAAACGCACGAGTTCAACACCTGCGCTATCTGTCATGAACGGCGGAAGTTCGCGAAGGCGGGCGTCCAGCTCCGTAAGCAGCGTAAGATTTACGGTCGTTGGCCGGTTGGCGACAGCTGCGATTGTGGTGGTTGATGTTCTATAGCCGGGCCGGGTGAACGCAACGCGGGTGGGCAGGGCTTGAAGCTCAAGCGTCAACGGCGTTTTTCCTCTGTTCTTTCCATATATCAGCACATCGGCTCCGCGGGGTTTCGAGGAAAAATTCACCTGCCCCATAGCAGGCTTAAGGCGAAAAGCGAGTTCTTGTGTCTGTCCCGGCGACACACGCACGGTTCTTTTTTCGGAACCATAACCCTTCTGAGATACTTCTATATGATAATTCTGGTTGGCATTGATGGTTGTAACAGACCCGTTGTTAACAGAACGTCCATCAAGCGTAATCTGCGCAAAATCAGGTTTGGCCGTGATCATCACGCCGGACTGCATCGGACGCAGGCGATAATTGCGCTGTATCAGTTTTCGCGTATTTATCACGTCCACCTGATCAGATATTGGCATATAGCCGGGGGCCTGAATTTGTATAACATGTTTTCCGCCGGCCAATAAACCAGCATAGGGCAGCATTATAGGGGGCCCGCCGTCTATGGTAACAGACGCATTAACCGGCACAGACCGTAAATTGATCTGTCCCTGAATTCGGCTCAAGGGAACGGTAAAGGTCATTTCCTGAGCCCGTTCTAAAGTCAGGAGCTGCATCACAGGTTCAAAATGGGGGTGGTCGATAACAAGCTGGTATTCGCCGGGTTCCAGCTCTGTCTGAAAATCAGCTCTGGTAGAGACCAGCTTGTTATTAAGTATCCATTTTATCCCGTCCTGCACGGGATCAGTTGCGATCGAAATAGATGCCGGTTTGGGTCTGAGCATGACCTCAAGAAAGCTTATTGCTGTCGCCGGCGTAATATCAATGACTTGACTGGTAAAATCTTTGGCATGAACAGAAATTCTATAGTTTGAACCCAGAACATATATTTGCCCCCCATCAGAAACCCACCCCGCGCCAGATTCCAGCGTTACATACCCGGAGAAAGCTGCTTCGTCCGGGCTGATCTTCACGGTCATTCCTTGCGAATATATATAGAAGAACGCGCTGATCAAAAGCAAAGCAACGGCGGCGCCAAAGCCCCCAATCAATCCCTTAGTCCGGTTTCCTTTGGCACTGCCGATGGCTGAATGCATCTTTTTACCTGAAATCTGGGCGTCATTTGCCTTTGGGTTCTTTTTTTTAAGGTCTTTCAGTGATTTTGGTTTTTGGGTCATAATTACAAATATTCAAAAGGGTTAAATGGGGTGATGAGAGGGGTTTAGATACGGACATCACAGGATATGGTTACTGAGGTTCCGCTTTGACCGGGCGGAACGAAATGTTCAACAATTTTTGATTTAAATCCATTACGGCTGCATTCGAAATCATATTTTCCCGGTTTAAGTTGAATATCCTTTTGTGTGACCGGCCCTATTCGGCCGACCCGGCGTACAATTACCATGGATTTTCCATCAGAAAATACGACAACTTTAATTTTTTTCTGCCAAAGCTCAAGCCTCTGTTCCAAAGTCACAATTGTGTCGGCAAGCGTTTGGCTGTCTTGGGAAAGGGGCTTGATCAGCTCCACAAATTCAAGGGTTCTTTGATGAACCGTCACATCCTGCAGGCGATGTTGATTATTGAGAATTTTGATGGCGCGATTATTGGCGGCAATTATCTTGTTCGCTTTCTCACGGCCATTAATGGCGGCCCTGTTTGAATTGTCTTCCCTTAGTATATCTTCATATAATGCCAAAACTTTTGGCCAGTTATCCTGACTTTTCAGAGCCTGAATTTCTTCGAGCATGGTATTTATGCGTTTGGTTCGTTCAATCGCATCAATTTGATCAAACAAGGCAGAGATGGCCTGCCGAGCAGGGTAAAGCGCCTTTGCCTTGTTGACTTCCTGCCGTGCGGTGCGCGTGTTTTCAGCGGCTATATACTGGGTGGCCTGACGAAGATGCCTATTGTATTTGGCCTGCTTTAACTGTTCCGTCAAGGCCGCCAACTGAGAGGAAATATCCTGTCTCATGGGATCGAGGGTGACAATCCCTTGAAGATATTTCTGCAAGTCTGACTGTTGATTCTGAATTTCGGCTTCTGCTGCTAACTGATATAGCCGCAGAACCTCAGGCAATACGCCGATCCTGACAGATAAATCATAGGCCGCTTTGTCCTGCCCATTAAGGCGCAGGGCGCGGGCAATCCATTCCTGTGCAGATTTTGCATCGTTGGCCACAAATGCACCCTTGGCGGTTTCAAAAGAATTCTGAAAGTTTTCGGCAATCACATTTGTCAATATCTCTGCGCGTTGCAGGGCTTGATCAACCGCAGAAACAGCCGCCGCAAAATCAGATCGGTCAAAGGCCTTGATGGCCTTTTCCTCTAACTTGGTGATTTCAGCAAGACCGATTTGTACAAATCCTTCAGTTGCCGCTGCCTCAATTGAGGGCAGACTTTGCCTCGTTAACGCGCGGTATCTTTCTTGAAACTGTATTTTTAAATGACAGGGATGGCCCGGGATTGCCGAAAATTCTTCCCTATTGTCGCATTGGAGGGGGGCAAGTGCCGCAGCCGTATCTCTTGAAGAATTATCGTTCAGGACTACTTTTCCATCGGAAAAGAAGAGCAGCTGTAATACAATCGCCGCCCCCGCAAGCACCAACAGGCCAGCGGCCACAAGTCCGCCGATGACAACAAGCCTATCGCGCTGCTTTTGACCTTGTTCAAGTTTTTTGAACGCGTTTTTTCCCTTTAAGCCCCCGCCCCCTTCGTCTGATGGTGAAGAGGAGCCATCTGGCGGAGCCGTATCATTAGCCATCATATCCTGTTTTTCCATAAGATAAGTTGGAGATTATGACGTCTGGCGTGGCTTCTTTTTCATAAATTTCCATGAGATGTTGCCTGTAGCCATGGAATTGTTCGACGGCATCCCCCACCAATTGTGTCTGAACGCCTTCAAATTCGACCACCTGAGTACCCATATCCAGATTCAGGGTTTCGCCCATTTCATCCAGAACCTTGCTGCTTTCATTCTTCGCCCGGTAATCACCAATCGAAGAAAATATCAACCCCCCGCCGATGATAAGTCCAGCCGTGGTGGCGGTTTTATCCCCGGTCGCAACGCCCGCAGCGGCAATGGCAATACCCCCCAGCGTTTTGAATAGGGCGGCCTTCTTGGCTTTTCTGTGCTCTTTTGCAATGGGCAGCGCATTTTTTTGCCATGAAAAATAATGGGGGTTCATATTGCTCGCAAAAGTCTCGTAATGGGGTTGAAGGGCATCGACAAATAATTGCTCCTGGATACGCATTATTCGAATTTTGTCATAGAGCGGGTCATTGTCACTCGGCAGAGAAACAAGGCGATATGACCCTTTTTTCACTTTGGTATATTTGCCAAAATATTCTGGACCAAACATTTTTGCAAAGCGCATTTGCGTAATGGTGGGCAGCTTATTCAGGTCTTTTGCTTTTTTCCTGGATAATTTCTTGACGATTTCCACGGCTATTTTATCGAAAATAGGCGTATAGGCATCGGTTCCCTTTGTTCTTGGGCTTTTGTGAAAACTCCCCTGTACGCGATATTTAAATTTTTTCTTTTTGAACAGTCTTTTTTTCCGGCCTCTGATATCATTAACGACGATTTCAAGCTGAATATCTTCCCCATTTGCTTTTAGGATTTTCCCGTGGACATATAGTTCGCCGAAACCTGAATCGTCCGGCGTCACCCGAACAGCCCCAAATGCTTCGGATCTTTCAAGGGCCTGTTTCATCATTAAGGCGAATCTGTTGGCTTCTGCCCGGCGTACTTCCGGCCAGACGCCATCTTTATCCTTGGTTGGAATATTAGGGTCAAAAACCGGGATTATCACATCAAGTTTGGGCAGATGAGCGGTGTTCGCATAGCTTATGGTTGTTCTGCTTGTTACCTTTTTTCGTTTTTTATCTAAATCAAAGCTTTGTGCATTGGCCAGCTGACCGGTTATAATCCAAGAAAGTGCAACCATAGCCATTATGGCATACTTAAATAGATTGGTTGTAATCTTAAACATTTCCCTCTCCCATGTGTTCGCGTTTGCGGCGTGTTAAATTTATTCAGACTTTAATGTCATTCTGGTGATTTTATCTATTTCTCTAATCTATCAATTTCGGCCTGAATTTGTTTTTTCTTCTTAGGGTCCGTTTCGCCTGCCAATCGTTTTTTCAAGGCTTTAATAAGGCCGTCATCTGCTTTGATTGCTTGAGACTTGGCCGCCGTATTTCCCGTATTGCTATAGGGCACCGTACTATTAGAGCCTGTATTGCCCGGCGTGCCATAGAGACCCTTGCTTCGATTGTTATATCTGTTGGCGATTTCTTCCAAACTTTCCCGAGGGGGCGGCGAACTTTTTTCACCATATGCTTTTAAAAATGCGGATGGGGGCTGCCCTACAGCTTTTGCCGGTGATTTTGGTGAAGAAGGCGCGCCAGCAATATTTGCCGCGGCCTGAGAGTTAATTTTAGTAACTTTCGGGCCGGGCGTAGATTGAGATGCCTGAGGTGTCTGAGAAGGCGCAGAAGAAGAAGGGGGCATTGGCGCCAGCGATATAGTACCAGAATTAGAGCCAGAATTAGACGATGGCTGGGTCGCCCACGGAGAACTATATTGGCCCGCGCTCCCCGCAGTTCCTTGCGCGGGTTCACCTTTAGCAGGATTTTTTTGGTTTGAAGCACCCTGTTGGCCCGCAGTTGGCTCAGGCGGCTGCTGACTTCCTTTTGTGCCACCAGATTTCTTGCCATTAAATTTCTGGCCACTAGATTTCTTGTCCGCCGTTTCCCCCGAAGCTTCCCCTGATTTCTGCTGGCCAGTAGAGGTGCCGGGACCTGTGGCTTGCCCAGAGTTTGTAGATGAGTTTGTAGATGAGTTTGTAGATGAGTTTGTAGATGAGTTTGTAGATGAGTTTGTTTTGGACGGTGGTGGGCAGGACGATTTATGTAAAGATAATTTGCGCTTTAAATCAAGGTGAAGGGCTTGCCTCTTTTCGTCCTCGGTCATGATATCATCAAGACCTGCAAAGGGATCATTGGACGGTTCAGGAGCCGGGCATTTATCGTTAGCGTATGCGGCATTTCCCGTCATGAGAATAACGAAAAAAGACAAGCAGAAAAGGGCCCGGAAAACCTTCGTTTTGAGCAGATTTACTCGCCTTTTGCGAGGGAACAGGCCCCATAATATTCCAATATGCATAGTTTTAGAGTAGCGCGCTCTCGTCCAAGCTGTCAATATGTTTGTTTTTGCAATGTAGCTGGGCGCAAATACATTGAGATATTGAAAAATAGAATATAGAATAGGCGGGAAATACAGACCCTAGTATTTTAATGATTTACATATAAGGATATTCTATGAAAAAAGTTGTTTTTATCTCGGTTCTCTTGTTCTCAGTCAGTATTCTTGCGTCATGTGACCAAAGCCCGAAAAGCTCTGACGTTAAAGAAGACGTGACTAAAGCCGCCGTAAAAACGCCTTCGTCCACAGAAATATCAACAGAAATAAAGGCCGGAAACATCAAACTTTATGCCTTGGAATGCGGGCGCATTGATATGCTTGATCTTGGGCTTTTTGCCCGTAATAAAGCTTTTGACGGCCGGACAAACAAAGCGATTTCATCATGCTATTTAATTCGTCATCCAAAAGGTGACCTGCTGTGGGATACGGGCCTGCCGGACGCGTTAAATGAAACAGAGGGCGGCATTACAAATGGCCCATTTCACCTTAGCGTTCCCATAACCCTCGAAAGCCAGTTAACGGATTTAGGGCTTAAGGCGGCTGATATTGACTTTATCTCTCTTTCCCATAGTCATTTTGATCATACGGGAAATGCGGGCCGTTATGCATCGGCAAACTTCATTGTTCATGAAGATGAGCGCGCCTATATGTTTAGAGAGGCGGCCCGGGCAGAAATGCAGACTTTCACAAATTATAGTGCGTTGGAAAAAGCGCAGACAACCAGTTTTACAGGCAGCTATGATGTCTTTGGGGACGGCAGCGTTAAAATTATTGAAACGCAGGGGCATACGCCCGGACATACCGTGCTGCAATTGGATCTTGAGAATGCCGGCACTCTTCTGTTAACGGGTGATTTATATCATTTGAACGAAGCCCGCGAATTGCGGACAGTTCCGGTCTTTAATACGGATGAGGCCGAAACGTTACGGTCTATGGATAAATTCGAGGCTTTGGCACAAGACACAAAAGCCAGAGTCATTATCCAGCATTCTATCAAGGATTTCGAAGGGCTGCCGAAATTCCCGCATTATCTGGATTAATATTTCTTCATCCGCTGTTTTTCAAAAGTTAAAAACAGCGTCTTTTGCAAGCCCGGTTCAATCTTATCACGAAGAGGGTGCTATGATAAATATACAGAAATATAAAGATCTGGGAAAATTAAATATTTCCTGGTTAAAGGCTAATTATCATTTTAGTTTTTCTAATTATTACAATCCCAAAAGAACAGGTTTTGGTAAACTTCTTGTTATAAATGATGATATTGTGAAAATCGGCGGCGGGTTTGAAACGCATCCTCATAAGGATATGGAAATTATAACCTACATAAGAAGCGGCGCAATAACGCATAAAGACAGCCAAGGCAATATAGGCAGAACTGAGGCTGGTGATGTACAGGTCATGAGTGCTGGCACGGGGATTTATCATTCTGAACAAAATAAGGAAAATGAAGATACAAGACTTTATCAGATCTGGATTGAGCCTCATACAAAAGGCGTGAAGCCTAGATGGGATACATGCCGGTTTCCTAAAAAAACATATGAAAATAGCCTGCCTCTTATCGTATCTGGCAGAGAAGAAGACAAGACTAAAAAAGTCTTGCATATAAATCAATATGCCTCTGTTCATGGTGGTACAATAAAAGCAGGCACAACCATTAATCACACAATAAAAGATCAAGCATATTTATTGGTTTCAAAGGGTGAGATAGATCTTGACGGAAATATCATTAATACCGGAGACGGCGCGGAGATTACAGATATAAAAAACATTATGATAACCGCTAAAACAGAAAGTGAAGTCATCATAATCGATGTGCCTGAATAATCATCAATTCAATTAATATAGGGATAGTAAAATGACAAATTGGAAAAATGAGCCATTCATTTTAGATGTGGAAGAGGGTGACACGAAAGCATTTTGCATGTGTGGGTTATCAAAAAATGCCCCTTTTTGTGACGGGGCTCATACAGCAACATCAATTGTGCCAAAAGTTGTGATATTCAATGAAGAAAAAACCGTTTATGCCTGTGGATGCAAACAATCTAAAAATCGTCCCTATTGTGATGGGACACATAAAAATATTAAGGAAACTGGCAAAGAAAATAATATTCCGCCGCTAGCCTCCGCAGAAAAGCCTATAGAAGAACATATTTCATTCATTCAGGAATTAGCTAAAAACGGGTTGTCAAAAGTCGGGCATCATGGCCCTATGGCGGCGATGGGCGTACCGCGCAGGGATTTGCCGAGCTGGGACGATATTCAGTTTGTAACAGCACAATTAGCAAAACCTCCATTGCTTGAAAATGAAGCGGTAAGTACAAGTGTTATTATTGGCCCCAATGCAAAGAAACCGCTCACGCTCAAAATTCCAATATTTGTCTCTGATATGAGCTTTGGGGCGCTTTCACAAGAAGCTAAAGTTTCTTTGGCGAAAGGCGCAGAGCTTGCCGGAACAGGCATCTGTAGCGGCGAAGGGGGTATGTTGCCTGAGGAGCAAGAGGCTAATACACGATATTTTTATGAACTTGCCTCCGCTAAATTTGGGTTCTCAATTGAGAAGGTTAAAAAATCTCAGGCCTTTCATTTTAAGGGGGGTCAAGCCGCAAAAACGGGTACGGGTGGTCACCTTCCGGGAAATAAAGTAACAAAGAAAATCGCAGAGGTGAGGAAACTTAATGTGGGAGATGATGCTATTTCCCCGGCGCGTTTTCCTGAATGGACCAGCCCTGCCCAGATCAAGGAATTTGCTGATGAAATAAGACGTGAAACAGGCGGAATTCCCATTGGATACAAACTTTCTGCCCAACATATAGAAGAAGATATACAGGCGGCAATTGACGTTGGTGTTGATTATATAATTCTTGATGGAAGGGGGGGAGGAACCGGCGCCGCCCCGCTTATTTTACGCGATAATATTTCTGTGCCCACGATCCCGGCCCTTGCCAGGGCAAGACGTTATCTGGATAAAATAGGCCGTAAAGATATCACGCTTGTTATAACAGGTGGATTACGTACGCCTGCCGATTTCGCAAAAGCACTGGCTCTTGGGGCAGATGCCATCGCGGTATCCAATTCGGCTATGCAGGCAATTGGATGTATAGGAATGCGTGACTGTCACTCTAATAAATGCCCCGTAGGCATTGCAACACAAGATGAAGAACTGCGCAAAAGATTAAAGGTTGGAAAGGCTTCTGAAGGTCTGGCACGTTTCTTTGAATCATCTGTAGAACTCATGAATATATTGGCGCGCGCTTGCGGTCATAAATCTTTATCTGATTTTTCAATGAATGACCTTACAACATGGAAAAAAGATATGTCTGATCTATCCGGAATAAAATACGGCGGAATGAATTAAGCGACTTTCTCCGCCCATTCCGCGAAGCATTTGACCAGCTCTTAGAAATGACAATAGCGGTCTTTGATGGTCTTGTGAATGGTGAACGCATTACCTATTGTCATGGGTACATGAGTATTGGTGACTTGCGCCTTAATTGCATATCAAGGAAGATTGGGCAATGATAAATAAAGTAATCTCATCAATCGCCTCGGCTGTAAAAGATATTCCGGATGGGGCAACGATTATGATCGGCGGGTTCGGCGAAGCCGGTAGCCCCACGGCGCTTATTCATGGCTTAATTGATCAGGGCGCGAAAGAGCTGACGGTTATCAATAACAATACAGGTAACGGCGAGGTTGGGCTTGCGGCCTTAATCGCGAGTGGCCGCGTGAAGAAAATGATTTGTTCTTATCCGCGCTCCAGTCATTCCAAAGTCTTTCCAGACCTTTACCGGGCGGGGGAAATTATGCTTGAGATTGTCCCTCAAGGCACTCTTGCAGAACGCATTCGGGCCGGCGGGGCCGGAATTCCGGCTTTTTACACCGCAACGACCGTAAATACGCCGCTGGCAGAAGGCAAGGAAGTTCGAACGATAGAGGGGCGCGATTATGTTTTGGAATATGGTCTTAAGGCGGATTATGCGCTCATTAAATGTGAAAAATCCGACCGTCTGGGTAATTTGACTTACAATAAAACGGCGCGGAATTTTAACCCGATTATGTGTACGGCGGCCAATATCACCATCGTTCAGGCGCGAAAGATCGTCGATGTGGGCGGGCTTGACCCCGAAAATGTCATTACACCAAATATCTTTGTCGACCGTGTGGTCGAAGTTGCCAATCCGGTGATTGAATCTCATCTTGTGGCAGAAGGGATATGTTATCCATGACAGGCGACATGAAAGGCTGGACAAGGGAACAGATGGCGATGCGGGCGGCGATGGATATTCCCGATGGCTCTTACGTCAATCTTGGCATTGGCATTCCGGAACTGGTGGCCAAATTTGTGCCGGACGGGCGTGAATTTATTTATCATACGGAAAATGGTCTGCTGGGTATGGGGCCGGAGCCGGAGCCGGGGCAGGAAGATTCTGAACTGATCAACGCCGGGAAAAAAGCCGTAACAGCCCTTCCCGGCGCAAGCTTTTTTCACCACGGCGACAGCTTTACCATGATACGGGGCGGCCATATTGATGTCTGTGTGTTGGGGGCGATGCAGATTTCGCAGCATGGCGATCTTGCCAACTGGTCTACGGGGGCCAAGG
>JAJRQU010000020.1 GCA_024280095.1 Alphaproteobacteria bacterium
AGCTCTTTCACGGCACTGGCAGGCCTTTCAATCACTTCGCCGGCGGCAATCTGATTAATGGTATTTTCTGACAGAAGGCGAATTCTCAAGCGGCAGCTCCTATGTGATACAGCGGTGACACAAGAATACCTTATTTCCTTCACACTGTGAACATATTCTCCGCAAATAATGTGAAAACCAGCCGTGAAAAATGGCGATAACTTAAGGAGGAGGGCAAGGGATGAAATTAATGAATGGTGTTATTTTTGGGGCGGGACTCGGTTTGATCATGACCGGACTGGGTTTGAATATGGGCGGGGTAACCCACGACTATAAACTGGTGCTATATGCCGTCGGCAGTTTGCTCATCACCATAGAAATGACGCGCATATTTTCCCGCTTCAAGAAGAAAATATAGCGATAGAGCCAAATAATCTGCGGATTTTCCACATAATTATCTGGCCCTTAAATACTACTGAAATACAGATGACAATACTGGCTTATTGCACCGAATCGCCGAACAAGGCGCGTTTCGCGATTTGCTGCGGCGTGAAGGCGCCCTTAACGTCACTTTCATCCCCGGGCGGGCGAAGATGGTAATCTGGCGGGACAATCAAAGGGGGATTTTTCAAAACCGCGAATTCATCTGGCCCTTCAAGACCGGAACAGGCTGATAACATCAAAGTGACACTTAACAATACGCCCGTTAATAACCGTTTATTTTGCACTCAATTTTCCTTTTCAAAACCCACAATATAACTTAATTCTTCCTCGAATTTTCTTTCGAGTCTTCTTTCGAGTCTTCTTTCGAACTTGGGCCGAAAAAACTATCCCAAATTAACAATATCGCGCCGATCGAAATACAGCTATCTGCCACATTAAATATCGCAAATGACCAGTCGCCAGCATGGAATTGCAGAAAATCAGCAACATAACCAAAAACGGCGCGGTCATATATATTCCCGATCGCCCCGCCGATAACCAATCCCAAGGCAATGGCCAGCACCCTAGTTTGCACAGTTTTGAGCCAAATGCCAAGCCCTATTACAATCAGACTTGTCAAGCCAACCAAGGCCCATCGCCCCAAATCACTATCCGCCGTTAACATACTAAAGCTAATGCCGCGATTCTCTGCCCATTGTAGATTAAATATGGGCAAAATTTGGACCATTTGTATTTTTGGCAGCTCAAGAATTTCCATGATCCACCATTTGCTGACCCGATCAAGGGCCAAAACAAAAATGACAATGACAAAGCCCAAACGATGCATAACTTATTCGCTTTCCTGCAATGCACTCACGCAGCGCGAACAGATATTTTCATGGCCTGCAATGCTGCCGACTTCCGGCAGCGTTTGCCAGCAACGCTCACATTTCTCCCCGTCTGCCAATGTGCTCACAACAGCAATATCACCGGAGATACTGGCAGAATCTTCATGCCTGAAGGCTCCCTCAGGCGCTTGTCCCTGAACAAATTTCGCCCGCGACGTAATGAAAAGTTCCGCCAGATCAATATTTTCCGCCGCCTCAATATAGGCGGTGTCCGTCACATAGATTTTCACTTGGCCTTGCAGGGATGACCCAATACGCTTTTCACGGCGTTCGACTTCCAATGCGCCGGTGACGACTTTACGCAGGCTCTTGATTTTTTCCCATTTGGCGGCCAGGGCATCATCACGCCAGCCCTCCGGAATTTCATGAAAAATCTGTAAATGAATACTGCCATTTTCATTGGGGAATCTTGATTGCCAGATTTCCTCAGCGGTAAAGACCAATATGGGCGCCATCATTTTGGTTAACACAAAGAAAAGCTGATCCAAAACGGTGCGGGTTGCCCGGCGGCGGATACTTGACACGCCATCGCAATAGAGGCAATCTTTACGTATATCAAAATAAAAAGCACTTAAATCCACGGTAACAAATTTATAGAGCGCCGTATAAATGCGGTTATAGTTATAATCTGCGATCGCCCGGGCATTGATTTCATCCAGTTCGGCCAAACGATGCAGTATCAATCGATCCAGTTCGGGCATCTGGGATAGAGGCAAGCGTTCTTCGGCAGAAAAATCATTCAGGTTACCCAGAATGAAGCGCATCGTATTACGAATTTTCCTATAGGCTTCTACCTGACCCTGAATGATATTATTGCCGATACGGTGATCATTCATATAATCGGTTGACGTCACCCACAGACGCAGTATATCTGCGCCAAACTGCTGAATAATTTTTTGTGGCGCCACCGAATTTGTCCCGGATTTGGACATTTTCTTACCCTTGTCATCAAGGGTGAACCCGTGGGTCAATACATTCTTATAGGGCGCATGACCGCGCGTGCCGCAAGATTCCAGCAAGGAAGACTGGAACCAGCCACGGTGCTGATCAGTGCCTTCCACATAAAGATCCGCCGGCGCACGCAATTCCGGCCTTTTTTCCAAGACAAAAGCGTGCGTGGAACCGCTGTCGAACCAGACATCCAGAATATCTTCGACCTTATCATACTCATCGGCTTTATAATTATCGCCGAGGAATTGCTGAGGATCACAGCCATACCACGCATCCGCGCCTTCTGCTTCTATGGCCATGGCAATACGTTCATTCACCGCATCATCCTTTAACAGATCGCCGGTTTCCTTATGAAAAAAGACCGTGATGGGAACGCCCCAGGCGCGCTGACGGGACAAGAGCCAGTCCGGACGATCAGAAACCATCGCCATCATACGGTTTTTGGCATTTTCCGGCACCCAGCGCACCTTGTCAATTTCGGCCACGGCCTTATCCCGCAGACCATTATTATCCATGGAGATAAACCATTGCGGCGTATTGCGGAAAATCAGCGGCGCTTTGGAACGCCAGCTATGGGGATAACTGTGGGTGATGGTATCCCGCGCCAGAAGCGCAGCCACTTTTTCAAGTTCTTCGCAAACATGATCATGGACTTTATAAACATGTTCGCCCGCAAACATGGGGACACTATCATAATAAAGCCCGCCGTCATCCACTGTGAAAGGCACGGGAAGACCGGCCGCCTTGCCAACCTCGAAATCCTCCTGACCATGACTTGGCGCAATATGAACGTAACCCGTCCCCGCCTCGGTCGTCACATGGAAGCCTTCAATAACGGGAATATCAAAATCATAGCCGGTATCATGCCACGGATGATGACATATTGTACCCATCAGGTCAGAACCCTTAAAATGGCTTAATTCTTTAATTTCCGTAATGCCCGCGCGGTCAAGCAACCCGCCTTTCAACGCATCACAGGTTGATATTTTACTGCCCACGGCCACGCGGCTATCATCACGAACGGCCAGAACCTCAAACAACAGATAATCAATATCTTTGCCATATGCGATCCCCCGATTGCCCGGAATAGTCCAAGGGGTTGTGGTCCAAATGACAATTTTCGCCCCGACAAGATCACTTAACGATGATTTGACCACCTCAAAACCCACATCAATCATGTGAGATGTATGATCCTGATATTCAATTTCAGCCTCGGCAAGGGCGGTTTTTTCAATGACCGACCACATAATCGGTTTCGAGCCCCGGTACAGATCGCCGTTCATCAGGAACTTTTGCAATTCCCGTGTGATTTGGGCTTCGCTGTCAAAATTCATGGTCAGATACGGCTTGTCCCAATCCCCAAAGATGCCCAGCCTTTTAAATTCTTCGCGCTGCACGTCAACCCATTTGGCGGCAAAATTCCGGCATTCCTGACGAAATTCAATGGGGTCAACATCGTCCTTTTTTATTTTTTGCTTGTGATATTGCTTTTCGATCATCC
>JAJRQU010000021.1 GCA_024280095.1 Alphaproteobacteria bacterium
CCTTCTGGCGCAGATCTTCCCCCGCCTTATAAAGCAGACGCGCCAGTTTTGCATGGATATAGGCATTGAGCACCGAGCTGTTCAGGCGTTCCGTCAGCCCTTCCCGCGCCGAAATATCAGAACTAAGGAATACCGACACCGATCCCAGATAATCCCGTGGGTATTCAGCTTTGATGATTTTACGCACGGCTTTCTCATTTGCGGTATTTAGGTGTGAATTTTCAAAAGACACAACGATACCACGCGCGCCCCTATCAATCAGAATCTGCACAGCCTTAAGGGTTTGTACGCTGTCCGGCTGTTCTGTTGCCGTCCCAGACTGGTCTGTTACTTCATCAAGTTCGATAACCATGGCCGGGTCTATCAGCGGCGGCTTTCCTGTATCATCTTCGTTGGGTGATAGGCTTCCCATTCCCTTAGACACCAATAGGCCAATTTTTGACCCATCCCTTTGAATGATTGTATTCGTTCCAATGGTATTTGAGAAACGGATGATATCCGCATCATACAAAAAGTCTTCTATCGATACTTTAAAAACATCCGCTGCCGCCGCAATGGTTTCCATACAACATATGGTCAAATCATGGGGTGTTGTTGGTACCTTTACGATGCGCGCCTCTCCGTCGCAAACAACAAAGCCATCTGTGAATGTCCCGCCCGTATCAATATCTAATGTATATCCCATTAATACTCCCTATTCCCTTTCAAATGAACTTCGATAACCGCTGCGGCATATGCCTATTTACACATGCCATGCAGAACAAAATCGATTATCTCGTCATAAATTTCTTCTTTACTCATATCCCCATACGGGTCATACCAGCGTAGAAACCAGTTGATCGTTGCCAATACATTAAACGCCAGAATTTTAAGGTTTTTGGTCCGCACCAGATTATGAGACTGCAACAGGCGGAATTGTTCAACATAGATATCCAGAATTTCCTTCTGAATTCGCTTGTTGATAATCTTTCCTTTTGGTGACAGCCTCTCCTCATCAATAAAAAAAATCTTTGTTTCCCGCTGGTGTTTGGTGGATTCTTCCAAATGAAGTTTCAGCAGTTTTCGAAATCGCTCCAACGGTTCACCCTCACTATGGGCAACGGTTCGTAATTTTTCTGGCAGGCCCTGTACTGAATATTCCAGAATCGCCAGCCATAGCTCCTCTTTATTCTCGAAATAATGGTAAACATTCGACACACTCCGATCGATTGCCTTGGCAATATCCCGTATTGACGTGCCCACATAGCCCTTCTCTGCAAATAGATCGATTGCAATCTCAAGCAGCTCATCCCTGCGATATCTATTCTTTGTCATAAAAAAAACCTTTTTATTATTGCGTTAAATATACCTTTTTCAAAGGGGGCTATTTTACGCATAAATGTCAAAGACGAGCAATTATTAATAACGAACGTTCGAGAAATTAGATCGACTGTTCTAGAAGGGTTATATTCGATTTTCAGCAGATGTCAATATAAAAAATAGATCGAGTGTTCTAGTTATAAGCTATTGTCCACTTTGGCCTCTACATAGTTTTTTTTGTTTTTATGCTTGTGAAATTTAATATCTTCTTATATCTTTGCCTTAAAAAAATAGAACAATTGTTCTATAAAATTATCTTTATCAGGAGCTTATTAACGTGCGAGGGTTTGTGTCTAAATTCTTAAAATGCGCCGGGCGCAACATTCATTTCATGGAAGGTGGAAATCCGGAAAATAGCTGTGTTATTATTTGGCACGGCGTAACCGGAACCTGTCAGGACCATGTGGAACTGGCAACACGTCTTGCCACGCGGTATCACGTGATATGTCCGGATTCAATAGGCTGCGGCCTATCTGATTGGGTCGTTGATAAAAACAAAGATCCGGGCCTTGCTTTCTATAGTGATATAGCCCGAGACCTCCTACACCAGTTAGGCATTCGAGAATGCCGATGGATTGGGGCCTCCAAGGGAGGTGGGCTGGGTATAATACTCGCTAATATCATGACAGAATGTTCCATAACCCAACTCGTAATCAATGATATAGGGCCAGGATTACCTGAATGGATGCGCGCCGCCGCCATGAAAAGCATCAGTAGCCCGCCCCGCTTTGACAGCTATCAGATGTTTGAAAAAAACTTGCGGACCACATTATCCAGAGGAAAGCTGACACTGACAGATGAGAAATGGCAACATCTCGCCCTCACCTGGTCGCGGCGCATGGATGATGGCGGGGTGACCTTTCACAATGATCCGGCCTTGGCCTTTCAATTCAGCCATCACCCGGAAGATTTTGACCTATGGCATTACTATGACAACATAAAAATACCAACGCTGCTTATACGGGGAGAATATTCAATGGTAGATGACACCGAGGCCCTGGCCATGCAGTCACGTGGCCCCAAATGTATCATCCACCAACGGCCTGGCGGCCATATCAGTCTCATGAATGAACCCAATGAACAAGATATCATTATAGATTTCATAAACCCATAAACAGGAGAGAATTATGAACAGAGTTATGGATAAAATATGCCTAATAACGGGGGCCGCAAATGGCCTTGGCGAAGCCTGTGCACGACTTCTTGCCAAAGAAGGCGGCACAGTAGTTTTGACTGATATCAATGACAAACGCGGTGAAACTATTGCGCAGGAAATCAGAGCCGCAGGCGCAAACGCCTTATTTATAAAACATGATGTTACGAATGAAAATAACTGGAAAAATGTCTTTGCAAAGGTGATTGAACATTACGGAAAACTTGATGTTCTTGTTAACAATGCCGGAGGCGGCACATATAACGATGTTGAGACCCTGAACCTGACAGACTGGAAAAAGATCATTGCACTTAACCTGGACAGCACATTCATTGGCACTCAAATGGCCATAAACACTATGAAAGACACTGGCGGCGGCTCCATTATCAATATGTCCTCAGTCGGTGGGCTGGTGGGCTCTCCCAATCTTGTGGCCTATAGCGCAGCCAAGGCAGGGGTTAAACTTTTTAGCAAAAGCGTCGCTCTCCATTGCGGGCAAAACAATTATAACATTCGGGTTAATACGGTCCACCCAGGCCTAATTAAAACAGAGTCCGGCATGGAAATGGCCTCTAAAGCCACGGGTATGAGCGTGGAAGATGCTGAAACCACCTTTGCCACCATGCATCCCATTGGCCGTATTGGCAAACCCATTGAAATTGCAAATATGGTGTTATTTCTTGCTTCTGACGAATCCAGTTTCGCCACAGGCGGTGAATTTGTCGTAGATGGCGGCTATACCGCCCAATGATAGAATCGCATAATATAAATAACGGCGAGCTCCTGCTGTCTGCCAGCAAAGGCCACAAGCAGACTTCTGGCCACAATTCCTGATTAAACATCAGCATCTCAGAAACGGCGAAAAATAAGAAATTCCAGAATACAGAACGTCGCCCCTCATCTAAAGAGGAACGACTTTACAGCTTCCGTGGTTGAGGGGGCAGGAGTTAAACTCAAACTATACTCCAACCTATTGCACTTTTCAGGCAAAATTTTGGACAGGATTTAGCTTTATTTCTCTTGGTTATTAACCTGTCTTCAACTGACTACCGGCGTTTAAACTTACTTCATTGGTAGGTTCAAACTGGATCGCGCCGTCCATTCAGTGACAGCATTCGTGACCGTCAAAAAGTTCCTTGAAATCTGTCTTACCCGCCAACCGGGCAAGGTAATAATCCGGATCTTTTTTAAACGTCTCCGTACAAAATGTGCAACGACAAAAATGAATCTGCTGACCCTCATGGTCCAGGAACACGGTGTAGGATTTTAGCTTTTCTGCTAAACACACTGGACAGACGTGCATATCCGCAACCTCTTTGACAAATGGTTCCGGATCCTTCAGAAAATTATCCTTACAGCCCTGACAACAAAAGAAATATTGCACATCCTGAAAGGTCAATTGCTCAGACTGCTGATCCGTAATACCAAGCCGCACCAATGAACACCCACATGTGGGGCAAATTTTAGTTCGCATCGCATCACCCCGCACAACAGGACAGCTTGGTTACATCTTTGCCAAAACTTTGTGCGGCCAGCTTCAAGCCCTCGACCGTTGTCAGATAGGGGAATATGGTTTCGCCCAGTTCTTTGGTCGTCATGCCGTGTTTGATGGCCAGAACCGCCGTTTGAATGCTGTCTGAACCTTCCGGAGCCATGATTTGTGCCCCCAGCAGCCGGTCTGTTTTAACGTCCGCCTCCAGCTTGATCAGCCCGCGCGTATCCCGCGCCGCAAGCGCGCGGGGTAATTGATCCAGAGGCAATATGGAAATCTTCGTGTCAAACCCTGAAGCTTTGGCCGCTGCATCACTAAGACCAACGCCTGCTATTTGCGGGTCCGTAAAAACCACCCAGGGCATCGCCGTGTTGTCATACGTCAGGTTATCCCCATTCATGGCATTAAGGGCCGCCAGCTTGGCCCCATACGCCGCCATATAGACAAATTGATCCCGGCCCGTGACATCGCCTGCCGCATAAACACCGGGTTTTGTGGTGCGCAAATATTCATCAACAAGAATGCCGCCATTTAGCAATATCTCAATCCCGGCTTCTTGCAAGTCAAGGCCGTTTGTATTAGGGGTTCGCCCCGTCGTGAGAATTACCTGATCAGCAGTGATCATCTCGCGGTGACCATCATGCTCAATATTTAAAGCGACGCCGTCACCGGACTTTTTTATTTCGCAATAAGCAAGGTTCGTGCGGACATTGATGCCCTCATCTTCAAAAAAAACGGTTAAGGCATCCGCTATTTCCGGCTCTGTTTCAGGAAGAAGCCGACTTCGGGTGACCAGCGTCACTTTGGAGCCGGCGC
>JAJRQU010000022.1 GCA_024280095.1 Alphaproteobacteria bacterium
AGGAACGAGGTTGGAATTGGCAATCAAGACCCTTGGCGCACCCTTATGGGTTGGGAAAATACCGACCGGCTTGCCGCTTTGCACAAGAAGCGTTTCATCTTCTTCCAGATTTTTCAGGCTTTCAACGATCCTGTCGAAACAGTCCCAATTTCGGGCCGCCCGACCAATGCCGCCGTAAACCACAAGACTTTCGGGATGCTCTGCCACATCGGGATCCAGATTATTCATCAACATACGCAGGGGCGCTTCTGTTGACCAGCTTTTCGCGGTGAGCTTTGTGCCCGTGGGGGCTTTTACAATGCGGGAATTTAATCTATTATTTGTCATGCTATCTATACCTGTCTATACAACTAAACTCAGTATCTTCTTTTTTTAAAAAAATGTAAATAAAAAATATATACCCGGCAGCTTATGGCCTGAAACGCCCTGCTAATTCATAACGTGATCCGGGGTGGTAAAGCTTTGCACTGGCGGCCACCTGACCGTTGGTCCATGTCCGGCGTTTGATCAACAGGCAGGGCTCATCCGCCGTCATCTGTAACTCACGGCGGATTTCATCGCTTGGCATGATGGCCGTCACCACATGCTCAGCCTTTTGCAGGGGGGCAATTTCCATCAGATAATCATAAGGGGTGATCACGGTAAAATCCTGATCGCCATAATTTGGCGCGACGGCCTTATTCACATAACGGTCTTCCATCTGTATGGGAATATTTTGTTCCTTATGAACAATAACCGAGCGAAACACCCCTTGGCCAACAGTAATATTAAGCGATTGCGCAATATCCTTTTGGGCATTCACCTCTTCTGTTTTCAGGACAATCGCAGAATATTTATGCCCGCGTGCGCGGATTTCTTCGGCGATATTATGAATTTCAAGCGGGTGGCTTTGGGCTTTTAATTCGGCAACAAAGGTACCAACCCCCGCGATACGCTGCAAATATCCTTCTGCTGTCAATTCACGCAACGCGCGGTTGGTTGTCATGCGGGACACATCAAATATTTTCACCAATTCATTCTCGGAAGGCACCCGCGCAGAAGGCTGCCATTCGCCAGACGCAATGCGCGCAAGAATATGGTCTTTAATTTTTTTATACAGCGGGGCAATCTGATCTGAAGAATTCTGCATGGACGATTATTTCCTTTTAAATCAGTTTAGAAGTTTTTCCATGGTGATTTGGAACTTCTGGTTTATATTCTGTTTTTCCCTATGACTTCCGGCGCGAATGAGCCATTCTCCGCCGACCATCACATCTTTTATCACCGATTGATTGCCACTAAAGATAAACCGATCCAGCAGATATTTATCGGGCGTCGCCACCATAAGGGGCGATACGGGATCCAATGTGATTAAATCGGCCCGCCGGCCTATTTCTAGAGCACCTGCATTAAGGCCTGCTGCCTGCACCCCGCCTTTTAAGGCATTGTGATATAAGGCATTTCCACTATGGGGCTGTATTTTCGTTGCGGTGATGTTCCGGCTTTGAAATTTCAGCCTCTGGCCATATTCCAGCAGCCTTAATTCTGCCACAGGGCTAACCGAGATATGGCTGTCGGAACCAATAGCGACCCTGCCGCCCTGATCAAGATAAGGCCGCAAGGAAAATAATCCATCGCCCAGATTAGCCTCCGTTGTCGGGCAAATCCCGACCACGGCCCCGCTCATGGCCAATGCCTTTGTTTCTTGCTCTGTCATGTGGGTGGCGTGGATCAGGCACCAGTTCTCAGTCAATTCCTGATGATTGAGCAACCATTCCACAGGCCGCTGCCCAGACCATGCGAGGCAATCTTCAACCTCTTTCATTTGTTCGGCAATATGAATATGGAGTGGAGCATGAGCATTTTGCCTCTTCACATGCTGGATGACCTTATCCATGCCCTCAGGGGATACGGCGCGCAGGCTGTGAAAGGCCGCACCAAGATTTTGCCGGGGGATATTTTTCGTTATTTTATCAAGCTGATCCCAAAGGGCGCAATAGTGATCAATGTCATGACCAAAACGGGCCTGTTCGTCGCTTAAGGAAATATTCCCGAACCCCGATGACATATATAATACCGGCAGATGGGTCAGGTGAAGACCAACATCCTTGGCGGCCTCTATAATGGCCAATGACATTTCCGCAGGATTGTCATAGGGCTGGCCGCCCTTCTGATGATGCAGATAATGAAATTCCGCCACAGACGTATAGCCCGCCGTCACCATTTCCAGATAAAGCTGCCGCGCAATATGATAGAGGTCATCCGGCGTTATGGACTGGGCGAAGCGATACATCACATCCCGCCACGTCCAGAAGCTATCCCTTTCTGACGTTGAAAATTCCGCAAGGCCCGCCATGGCCCGCTGAAAGGCATGGGAATGGCAATTGGGCATTCCGGGCAGGGCAAAGCCATCAACGACTTCTATATTAGGATCGGCCTTATCATTTCCTTGGCGGCCAATGGCAATAATAAAGCCTTGATCATCGATCTTAAGCGTCACATTATCATGCCATTGGTTGTTTAAGAGTGCCTTGGTGAATTTTACTTTTTGCATCTGTAATTTTATCAATTGCTTGTCTATACAGGTTCAGTTAATTATACTACGGCCCATAAGTCAATAAGATAAAAGGCTGGTAAATAATATGACGGTTAAAGTCTGGACAGATGTCACCCTCCTGACCATGTCAGAGAATGGCACCCCATATGGCATGATCAGGGATGGCGCAATCATCGCCCGAAATGGTAAAATTGATTGGGTTGGCAAGGCCTCCGCCCTGCCCGAATTAGCCAATGGTGCTGACATTATATCCTGCGGCGGAAAATATATGACACCGGGCTTAATTGATTGCCATACCCATCTTATCTACGGCGGCAATAGGATCGCTGAATTTGAAGAACGCCTGCAGGGCGCGAGCTACGAGGACATCGCCCGAACAGGCGGCGGCATTCTTTCCACGGTTAAGGCCACGCGGGCCGCCGATGAAAAATCGCTTATATCATCCGCCAAAAAACGCCTGCGGCTTCTGCAAAAAAGCGGCGTCACCACGGTGGAAATTAAATCAGGCTACGGCCTTGATCTTGAAACTGAGCTTAAAATGCTGCGCGCGGCGCGGAAAATCGGACAAAGCTCATCTATTGACGTCGTCACCAGCTTTCTGGGCGCCCATGCGCTGCCGCCTGAATTCAGTGGTGATGCGGAGGGTTATATGGATTATGTAGCGGGTGAGATGCTGGATGCGGTTGTGGCTGAAAATCTCGCCGATTCGGTCGATGCTTTTTGCGAAAATATTGCCTTTTCCCCAAATCAGGTGGAAAGGCTTTTTGCCAGAGCGCAGGAATTGGGCCTCCCCATCAAACTTCATACCGAGCAATTGAGCAATAGCGGCGGGGCAAAGCTTGCTGCAAAATATAAAGCCCTGTCTGCAGATCATCTGGAATGTCTTGATGAGGACGGCGCAAAAGCCATGGCAGCAGCGGGCATGGTCGCTGTGTTATTGCCGGGGGCCTTTTATACGTTAAGAGATAACCGCGTCCCCCCCATTGATATGTTCCGAAAATATAAGATTCCCATGGCCATTGCCAGTGACAGCAATCCGGGCTCATCACCGGTTTTATCTTTAAGCCTTATGATCAATATGGCCTCAACATTATTTCATCTGACCCCGGAAGAATCCCTCATTGGCGTCACCCGAGGCGCGGCCATGGCGCTGGGGCTTGATGATCGGGGCATATTGGAAATTGGCAAGAAAGCCGATTTTGCGATCTGGGATATAAGCCATCCTGCGCAGCTCGCCTATCAACTGGGCGGCAATGCCTGCGCCGTCATCGTGAAAAACGGCGAGGTCGTTAAATTTAATGACAGCTGACGGGGCCATTTTTCGGCCCCGCCAAATTATAATAACGTCCCCGTTACAGCTTCTCGATTTCCTTGTGAACAAGACGATAAAGGGCCGGCAACACCATTAGGGTAAGGATGGTTGAGGAGATAATACCGCCAATGACCACCGTGGCCAGCGGCCGCTGAACCTCGGCACCGGCACCAATATTAAGCGCCATGGGGACAAAGCCCAGACTTGCGACAAGGGCTGTCATCAATACGGGCCGCAAACGGATTAAGGCCCCGTCCCTGATCGCGTCTTCAAGCTTGGCCCCTCTGGCCCTTAAATCACGAATGAAGGATACCATCACCACCCCGTTAAGTACGGCAACACCGGACAAGGCGATAAAACCTACGCCCGCCGAAATTGAGAAAGGCATATCCCGCAGGAATAATGCCGCGACGTCGCCCGTTAAAGCCATCGGAACGCCGGAAAAGACGATGGCCGCATCTCTCACAGAAGCAAACAACATGAACAGCAGGCCAAAAATCAACAATAATGCCGCAGGCACCACGATCTGCAATCTTTTGCTCGCCGAAATCAACTGTTCAAATGTCCCGCCATATTCGACCCAGTAACCCGGCGGAATATCAACATTTTCCTGAACGGATTTCTGAACATCCTGCACAAAAGAGCCAAGGTCACGGTCCCGCACATTTGCCGTTATCACAATGCGGCGCTTGCCATTTTCGCGGCTGATTTGATTGGGCCCGATGGTGGTTACCACCGCCGCCACCTCTGATAAAGGGATGAAAGCCAGACCGGCCTCGTCCTGCTGGCGGATAGTGAGCGGAAGCGGGATAGGCAAGCGCTGAATAGACCCCACATTATCCCGTAAATTTTCCGGCATACGCACCACAATATCAAACCGCCGGTCGCCTTCGAATATCTGCCCGACAACCTGCCCCCCGACTGAGGTTGAAATCACATCCTGAATATCGGCAATATTTAACCCATAGCGCGCAAGGGCTTCGCGGTCAGGAACGATCGATAACAAAGGCAGACCTGTGACCTGTTCCATCCTCACATCAGCCGCGCCAGCGACTTGGCTCACAGCCCTTTCGATGGCCTGACCGACTTCCAGAAGAATATCCAGATCATCGCCAAATATTTTAACGGCCAAATCACTGCGCACGCCGGAGATCAGTTCGTTAAAGCGCATCTCGATCGGCTGCGTGAACTCATATTTATTGCCGGGAATTTTCAGCATTGCCCGCTCGATCTCGGCCACTAGGTCATCTTTGGTCTTGCGCGGGTCTGGCCATTGCTGCCGCTCTTTCATGATAATGAAGGTATCCGCCACATTGGGCGGCATGGGGTCCGTTGCAATATCGGCGGTGCCAATTTTTGTCACCACCCGATCGACCTCGGGAAATTCACGCAGGCGCGCCTCCAGCACGGTCTGCATGTCAATGGCCTGAGACAGACTGGTGCCGGGGATGCGCAAAGCATGCA
>JAJRQU010000023.1 GCA_024280095.1 Alphaproteobacteria bacterium
CGATCCTGGAATGAGGACGGCGCCCGCAAGCAATTGGTTAAATTCTTTGAAATCATCGGGCCTATGGAGCCCCTTACGGTAAAAATCCGTAAGAAATTATCAAGCCTGCTCTTTTCCTGATTGCCCCCCTGAGATCAGGATCAGAGATATAAATTTAAGGAAGATAAGCTTTGTTTGAATTGGCGCGTTTACCAGATGTCTTGCCGGTTTTTCCATTGACCGGGGCTTTGTTGTTGCCGAAAGGCCATTTGCCGCTTAATATTTTTGAAAGCCGTTATCTTGATATGGTCTTTCATGCGCGCGAGAAAAATGGCCTTATTGGCATGGTTCAGCCGAATATATCGCCGCTTGAAAATCAGGGTGGTAATGATCAGCACGGCACAGCCCCCCGCAACAGGCCGCTTTTTACCACAGGCTGCGTTGGGATGATTTCAGAGCTTAAGGAAAGCAAGGCCGGCGGGTTGACTATATTGCTCACCGGGCTGAGTCGTTTTGACATTGTTGAGGAACTGCCCCGCGCCCAGACATTTCGGCAAGTACGGGTTCTCTATGATAGATTTATCGAGGATTGCGCAGCGCAGCTTCGGTCGGACGATATCCCCCGGCAGAAACTGGTTTTGACCGTGGAGAAATACCTGAAGCTCTATAATGTGGTGCCTGAATGGGAGGCATTGGAAAAGGCCTGCGACGAGGAATTGATTAATGCGCTTGCCATGATATGCCCCTTTGGCATGGGGGAGAAGCAGGCCTTGCTTAA
This sequence comes from Alphaproteobacteria bacterium, assembly GCA_024280095.1. Lineage (GTDB taxonomy): Bacteria > Pseudomonadota > Alphaproteobacteria > Sphingomonadales > Emcibacteraceae > Paremcibacter. The sequence continues at coordinate 758 of JAJRQU010000023.1, forward strand.
TGCGGCAAATATTAAAGAGCGCGCCCATTTGATGCTTCAAATCATGGCTTTTGATTTGTCGGGTGATTTGTCTGGTGGGCAGGCTATATTATCGGATAAATTTATACAATAAAATCTATTAGAGGATGGCCCCATGTCACAAGATAGCGAAAAATCACAAGATAGCGAAAATACAAAAATAAACTATGGCAAAGTTGACCCTAAATTATTGGAAATTCTGGCCTGCCCCCTGACCAAAACGCCGCTGCGTTATGACGAGGCCGCCGGTGAATTAATCAGCGACAAGGCCGGCCTGGCTTTCCCGATCCGCGACGGCATCCCGATCATGTTGGTCGAAGAAGCCAGAGAAATTGAGCAGAAAGATTGAAAATTATCCCTTAAATTTTTTCGCCCTTGAGCAGCTTGGGCAGTTTGCCCACTGTTCCCCTTGCATGGCGCATAAAAAATCTTTTTAAGGGCGGGATTTCCCCGACAATGCCAAGGCCTATTTGCCGGACAAGGCGTACCGGCGTGATGTCATTGGAGAAAAATCGCGTCAGGCCATCCATGCCAAGGGCCAGAATATTATTATCTGTCCGCCGCCAATGCACATAACGCTCAAGAGTGAATTCTGAGCCTAAGTCACCGCCCAGACGTTTGGCATCGACCAGAGTTTCGATCAGGACGGCAATATCGCGCAGACCCAGATTAAAGCCTTGCCCCGCGATGGGGTGTATGCCGTGTGCCGCATCGCCGATCAGGCAAAAACGCGCCGCCGTATAATCATCGGCCAATTGAGCGGTGAGAGGATAGGCCCAGCGCTGCCCCAGATGTTTTACCTCGCCCAGAAAATCCCCGAATTTTTTGCGTAATTCCGCATCAAAAGCCGCATCGGACAGAGTCATGATGGTTTTGGCCCGTTCGGGTGGCTCGCACCAGACAATGGACGCGCGGTTGTTTTGCAGGGGCAGAATGGCAAAAGGGCCGCTGGGGTAAAAGCGTTCATAGGCCGTGCCGGCATGGTCAATTTCATGGGCAACGGTGGTGACGATACCGACCTGCTTATAATCCCAGATTTTGATGTTAATGCCCATCATTTCTCTTAATGGCGATTTTCGGCCCTCGGCAGAAATTAACAGAGCGCAGGATATTTTTCGCCCACTATTGAGGGTTACGGCGCAGCTTCCCGGCGAATTTTTCACATCTATGATATGATCCGGCGTGATCAGGGTGATATTTTTCTGTTCCTGAACGGCTGCAAAAAGGCCTTGGCGTAAATGCCTCACCTCGACCATCTGACCAAGCGGCCCCTCTCCAAGATCCTTTTCGTCAAAATGTAAAAATAATGGCGAATGGCCATCTGTTATATGGATTTCATTGATGGGCTGCGCGTTCTTGGCCCATTTATCCCACAGGCCCAAGGTTCGCATCATAAGATAGGGCGCATAGGATATGGCATAGGAACGGCCATCAAATTCATCACTCAGGCTTGCGGCCATATCATCATATTCGATCAGCGCGATGTTAAGGCCATTTTGGGCCAAGCCCACGGCGAGGGTCATACCCACGACACCGCCGCCGGAAATGATCACATCATATGTTTCAGGTTTATTTTTTTTCATTTCTCTTTTTACCCGCCGCGAGGGGTCGCCGCAAATGAAAAAACATGATTAAATAATAGTCATATGAATATTATGCTTAAATATTAATCGTATTTAGCCTGCGTGCAATTGTTAGAAATCATCGATCACCAAAAAAAACTTATATTTATCAGTGGCTTATAAAATATTATCGATTCTGGCACAGCTCTTGAATAGAAGGGGATGTTATTAAAGGTGAAAGAGAGGAAAATCTATGAAAATGATTATGGCAATAATTAAGCCCTTCAAGCTTGATGATGTTCGGCAGGCATTGAACGATGTCGGTGTGAATGGCCTTACGGTGAGTGAGGTTAAAGGCTATGGCCGCCAGAAAGGCCATTCGGAAATTTATCGCGGCGCGGAATATGAGGTGGCCTTTGTACCGAAATTACGTCTCGAGATGGCCATTTCCGATGACATGGTGGAGGCCGTCCGTGAGGCCCTGCGTCAATCGGCTCATACGGGCGATTTTGGGGATGGCAAGATATTTGAATTTGATCTTGAGCAGGCCTTAAGAATAAGAACTGGTGAAATGGGCCCGGAGGCCCTTTAGGAATATGATGATGAATAAGAAAATTTTAAAAAACGGCCTTATGGGAACCCTGTTGGGTTTTGTCCTTACTGTGGGGCTTGTCGTGGGATTTACGGCGCCGGCCCATGCCGCCGTTGACCCCGAAGTTGGTTATATCCTGAACAGCCTGCTGTTCCTGATTGGGGGTTTCCTTGTGATGTGGATGGCGGCGGGTTTCTGTATGCTCGAAGCCGGACTGGTTCGGACCAAGAATGTGGCGACCATGTGTGTGAAGAATATCGGCCTTTATGCCTTGGCGGGGGTTCTGTATTTCCTCGTAGGCTATAACCTGATGTATTCGGGTGTTGACGGCGGGTTTATTGGCTCACTTTCCTTGTGGGGCGCAAGCGAGACAGCGGCCACGGAAGTGATCAATGTGGAAGGGGGCTATTCTTCGGCCTCTGACTGGTTTTTCCAGATGGTCTTCGTGGCAACAGCGGCCTCCATCGTATCGGGAACATTGGCCGAGCGTATTAAGCTCTTTCCATTTTTCGCCTTTGTCATCATCCTGACCGGATTGATCTATCCCATTCAAGGGGCATGGACTTGGGGCGGGGGCTGGTTGAGTGAGCTGGGCTTTTCCGATTTTGCCGGATCAACGATCGTGCATTCCGTTGGTGGCTGGGCGGCTTTGACCGGAGCTATCATTCTGGGTGCGCGCAAAGGAAAATATGACCTGAACGGTAATGTGCGGCCAATTCCTGGCTCATCACTGACCTTGGCCACCTTGGGCACATTCATTCTGTGGCTTGGCTGGTTCGGTTTCAACGGCGCATCACAGCTTGCCTTGGGCAGTGCCATTGATGCAACGGCGGTCTCGCAAATCTTTGCCAATACCAACATGGCGGCAGCGGGCGGCGTTGTATCAGCCCTTATGCTGACCAAGTTTCTTTATAAGAAGGTTGACTTGACCATGGTGCTGAACGGTGCCTTGGCCGGATTGGTGTCCATTACGGCGGATCCCTTATCCCCCACCATCGGGCAGGCGATCTTGATCGGTGCTGTTGGCGGCGCTCTGGTTGTTTTTGTGGTGCCTTTGCTGGACAAGTTTAAAATTGATGATGTGGTCGGGGCAATCCCGGTTCATCTGGTTTGCGGTATCTGGGGCACGCTTGCGGTTCCCCTGACCAATGCGGATGCCACCTTTGTCAATCAGCTGATCGGTATTCTGGCCATCGGTGCCTTTGTATCTGCCGCCAGCGCCATTGCATGGTACGGGCTGAAATATACGGTTGGTATCCGTATGAGCGAAGAAGACGAAGCCAAAGGCGGCGATCTTGCAGAGCTGGGTATGGAAGCCTATCCTGAGTTTGGTCATGGCTCTCAGAAAATTTAAGGGTTCTCAAAAAATATAAGTGAACCGTTAAAAGACTGATCTGAAATATATTCTCCCGTCCTTATTGATTTAGGACGGGGGAATTTCTCTGCTTAAAATTTAGGCTACTGCCTAAGCAAAAGCCCCGCATTGATTAAATTTTGATCAGAACCGTCATTTCCTCCCCCCTTAATCGCCAGAAAATATAAGAAATAGGTCAATTGTGTGTTTGGCATGTTTCTTGAGTAATCAGGGGGATAATCAGGGACTTAATAACCAAGGGAAGATGTGATGGAAGAATTAAAAAGTGGCTCGGACGTTTTTTTTGTATTGATTGGGGCCATATTGGTATTTGCCATGCACGCGGGTTTTGCTTTCTTGGAAGTGGGCACGGTGCGCAAGAAAAATCAGGTTAATGCGCTGGTTAAAATAATCACCGACTTTGCCGTCTCAACTCTGGCTTATTTCTTCATTGGTTATTCGGTGGCTTACGGCGTTAGTTTTTTTGCCAGTGCCTCGGATATCAGCGGCGGCGGGGCAGGATTTGAAAGCAACGGCTTTACCCTTGTAAAATTCTTCTTTCTGATGACCTTTGCAGCGGCCATTCCGGCAATTATTTCAGGCGGCATAGCCGAACGGGCAAAATTCAACCCGCAATTGGCGGCTTCTGCTGTATTCGTCGGGCTGATTTATCCTCTGTTCGAAGGCATGGTCTGGGGCTCGCGTTTTGGCTTTCAGGACTTTATGACGGATATGTTTGGCGCACCTTTTCATGACTTTGCCGGCTCTGTTGTGGTTCATGCTATGGGCGGTTGGCTCGCGCTTGGGGCGGTAATTATGCTGGGTGCGCGGCGGGGGCGGTATCGGGCCGATGGCACAGTGATCGGTATTCCGCCGTCCAATATTCCGTTTTTGGCCTTGGGGTCTTGGATTCTCTGCATCGGCTGGTTCGGCTTTAATGTGATGAGCGCTCAGGAAGTCTCGGGCGCCAGCGGTCTTGTGGCGGTCAATAGTCTGCTCGCCATGGTTGGCGGTTTGCTGGCGGCATCACTTGTGGGCCGTAATGATCCGGGCTTTGTCCATAACGGGGCCTTGGCGGGTCTGGTGGCGATTTGTGCGGGGTCAAATATAATGCATCCGCTCGGCGCTTTGGCGACCGGGATCATCGCGGGCGTGATCTTTGTGAAGTCCTTCCTTTATATTCAGAATAAATTAAAAGTGGATGATGTGCTTGGCGTTTGGCCTTTGCATGGTCTTTGTGGATTGTGGGGCGGCATCGCGGCGGGTATATTTGGCATGGAAAGCCTGTGGGGCCTTGGCGGGGTATCCTTTATGTCACAATTGGTGGGTTCTTTCATAGGCGCTGGTATCGGCTGTCTGTTTGGGTTTGTGATTTATGGTATTCTCAAGAAAACCGTTGGCATTCGGCTTAGTGAAGAAGAAGAGTTCATTGGGGCCGACCTGACCATTCATAAAATTTCAGCCTATCCCGAAGATGATCATGGCCGCGGATAAAACAGAAGATAAAACAGATAAAATAGTCGCCTAAATTAATTTCCAGACTTTACAAATCATGTCATATAGCGTCATAACTAAGTTATTTTATGATGTTATATGATGGAAAACCCGTGAACTTTACCCGCTTTAAGAATTTGCCGCCTTATCCCTTTGAGCGGATGCGTGCCCTGCTTGGGGGGATCACGCCCCTTGATACATCTGCGGGCTTGAATATGTCCTTGGGCGAGCCAAAACATAAGGTGCCGGATTTTGTTACGGATATTCTGCATCGGGAACGGGCCAGTTATAATAAATACCCGCCAATACAAGGCACGACGCAATGGCAGGCGGCGGTTGCGGGTTGGGTTACTCGCCGCAATAATTTGAAGCCTGGCGTGGTGACTGCGGATCATCTTGTCCCGCTCTGCGGCAGTCGGGAGGGGCTGTTCTCTATTGGGCTTGCGGTGATAAACCGCCGTAAAAATGGTCAAATTCCTTTGGTGTTAAGCCCTAACCCCTTTTATCAACCCTATGCCGGCGCGGCCCTTTGCGCGGGAGCGGAAACGATTTATGTCAGTGCTGATATGAACGGTATGCCGGATTATGCGGCATTGCCGGAAGAAATATTAGCAAGAACGGCCCTTGCCTTTATCTGTAATCCGTCAAATCCTGAGGGGAGGATTGCAGGCCGGAATTATTTGGCGAAAATGATACAATTGGCAAGGAAATATGACTTTACCCTTGCCAGCGATGAATGTTATTCGGAAATTTATGATGATGTGCCGCCGGTGGGTATGCTGGATGTTTGCTATCAGCTCTCGCGGCAAGGTCAGGGAAGCCGTGATCATCCTTTCCAAAATGTGGTTGTTTTTAATTCCTTGTCAAAAAGGTCAAATCTGGCGGGACTAAGATCCGGCTTTATGGCGGGCGATCCGAAGATTGTATCGGAGCTGTTGCGTATGCGCCCTTATGGCGGCTCACCTCTGCCGTTGCCTATTCAGGCGGCCTCTGCGGCGGCATGGGATGATGAGGCGCATGTGTCCCTGAGCCGAAAGTTATATGGCCAGAAATTTGACCTGGCTGAAAAATATTTATCCGGCAAATTTTCTTTCACGCGGCCTGCAGGTGGGTTTTGTCTGTGGTTAGAGGTGGGGTGCGGCGAAGAAGCTTGCAGAAAGCTCTGGCAAATGGCCGGAATAAAGACGTTGCCGGGGGTTTATCTTGCGCGGGATGACGAGGATGGCCGCAATGTGGGCGCGCCATATATCCGCCTTGTTCTTGTGCATGATAATGATCTTCTGGAACCTGCGCTTGAGAAGATCGCAATAACACTGTAAAATGAAAAATGCAGGGTCAGAACAGGGACATCAGATTGGCGAGCAGACGTAAAGACATAACCAAGAATAAAAAACGCACCATTCTTCCGGCTGCGGTCTATATCTTTATGGTTCGCGGCAGCACACGCCTATGGGGCCTTTTTCTTGTGGGGGTTTGTCTGATTACCCTGACCGCTCTGGCGGGATATTACAGCAATGATCCCAGCTGGCGGGTCGCCGGTGTGGAAGAGGTCAGAAATTGGCTTGGCCTTCCGGGCGCGGTCATTGCAGATTTTTTGATCCAGTCACTCGGGCTGGGTGCCATCGTGCTCGCCTTTCCTTTCGCCACATGGGGCTGGCGTATGTTGACCCTGAAAGGCCTGCCCATTTTATGGCGTAATTTGATCATGTGGCTTGTTGGGATTCTTCTGGCATCGCTTTTCTCTGCCTTTCTGCCCATAGCCGCCTTCTGGTCTGAAATATGGCATATTCAGAATCTGAAAATGGGTGGTATTGTTGGCGATAGGATGTTTGATTTTCTGATACAGGCTCTGTCCGGCAGCGGCATTGGTTTTTATCCCTATTTATATGGCGGGATACTCTTGGCCTTGTTTTTGGCAACAATTCCGGCCTTTCTGGGGCTTGATCGCGCAGAATGGCGGGCCATGGGGCGCGCTATTGTCTGGTGCTGCGTAAATATCTGGCAGGGCATGCGGTTTATCTATGTGTTTGTAAAGCGTAAAATACGCCCGCAGATTAAGGAAACAGGCGCGATCAATGTGAGGCAGAAGACCAAGAACGCGCGCCGCGCCGAGCCTGTTATTGAAAAAAGACCCGCCGCCGGTTCGCCCAAATCAATCCCGATCGTTGAAAATAAAACCAGAGCCGCCCCCAATAGCCGCCGTGAAGCCAAAGAACGCCAGCCTATGTTTAATCTTGGGGCGGGTGATGATTTTATTTTACCCGCGCTTAATCTTTTGAGCAAACCCAAGCCGCTGGCCCCGGGTGACAAGCTCAGCAATGATGCGTTGGAACAGAATGCCCGTATGCTGGAATCCGTTCTTGATGATTTTGGTGTTAAGGGCGAAATTGTCAAAGTCCGGCCCGGCCCCGTTGTCACGCTATATGAATTAGAGCCCGCGCCCGGCACCAAATCAACGCGGGTGATTAATCTTGCGGATGACATTGCCCGTTCCATGTGCGCGGACAGCGCCCGTGTGGCGGTCGTGCCCGGTAAAAATGCCATTGGTATTGAATTGCCCAACAGCAAACGGGAAATTGTCGTGCTGCGCGAACAATTCGCATCAAGCGCCTATGAGGAAAGCAAGGCGCGATTGCCGATCTGTATGGGTAAGGATATTGGCGGTGCGCCCGTTGTCGCAGACCTGGCCGGCATGCCCCATCTTTTGGTGGCGGGAACCACAGGATCCGGTAAATCCGTTGCGATTAACGTGATGATCCTGTCGTTGCTCTATAAATTGACCCCCGCCGAATGCCGCATGATCATGGTTGATCCAAAGATGCTGGAATTATCCGTTTATGATGATATTCCCCATCTTTTAACGCCGGTGGTCACCGACCCGCAAAGGGCGGTCGTTGCCTTGAAATGGGCCGTGCGGGAAATGGAGCAGCGCTATAAGGCGCTGGCGAAATTACAGGTCAGAAATATCGCGGCCTATAATCAGCGATTGGCAGAAGCCCGCAATAAGGGGGAGGTTCTTGTCCATAAAGTCCAGACCGGCTTCGATCATGAAACGGGAGAGCCTGTTTATGAAGAAGAGGAAATTGATCTGACGCAGCTGCCGATGATTGTGGTGATTGTCGATGAAATGGCCGACCTTATGTTGGTGGCAGGTAAAGATATCGAAGCGCTGATCCAGCGGCTTGCGCAGATGGCGCGGGCGGCGGGCATTCATTTGATCATGGCCACCCAGCGGCCCTCGGTGGATGTGATCACCGGCACCATCAAGGCCAATTTCCCCACAAGGATCAGCTTTCAGGTAACGTCAAAAATTGACAGCCGAACCATTTTGGGCGAACAGGGCGCGGAACAATTACTGGGTATGGGGGATATGCTCTATATGGCGGGCGGCGGGCGCATAAAGCGGGTTCATGGCCCCTTTGTCAGCGATAACGAGGTTGAGAGGGTGGTCAAGGAGCTTAAAAAGCAAGGTAAGCCGGATTATCTGCAAAATATTACCGAAGAACCCGATGATGGTTTTGATAGCGCCTTTCTTCAGAATTCACAAATGAACTCAGGCAGCGGTCAATCGTCTGGTGATGACCTGTATGATCAGGCGGTGGCCATTGTCTCGCGGGACAAAAAGGCCTCTACCAGCTATATCCAGCGTCAATTATCCATCGGCTATAATCGGGCGGCCAATATTATCGAGAAAATGGAACGGGAAGGCGTTGTCAGTGCGGCCAATCATGTGGGCAAGCGGGAAGTCTTGGTCGAAGATCATAGCGGTGAATATTAATCTTTTATGAAAAACCCTCAAGCCAAAATTTGGCCCCATTTCCCCCCTATCATTTGCGTAAATATAGACCAGAATATAGACCAGAATTTAAAAAAGTAAATATATATGAAATATTCTATGACCAGCTTTTTCGTGGCTTTATTATTGTTTCCACAGCTCGCAGCGGCGGAATATAGTCCGGTTTCCACAGATGCGCAGATGCTCGAAAAGAATATCGTCGATCGATCCGTGTTGGAGGGACAATATGGTCCTAAAGGCATAGAGGCGCAGAAAAAGAAAGACAGGGACGCTGAAACATTGCGTAAAATCGAAAAAAGCCTGAACGCGGTGCGCTCTCTGAAAGCTGATTTTGTCCAGCGGGCGCCGGATGGCTCTGTGACGGAAGGTATTTTGTATTTGGAAAGGCCGGGCAAGCTCAGATTTGATTTTGGTGATGATGCGCCCTTTCTGGTGGTGAGCAATGGCAGCTTGCTGACCTTTGTCGATTATGAGGTGAAACAAGTCAGCCGGTGGCCCATTAAGAAAACGCCGCTTGGGATTTTAGTGGACGAGGAAATCAAATTTGACGGTTCAGTCGAAGTCCCCGATATTATTCGTTTTGCCGGTTTGATAAAAGTCCCCGTCATTGACCCAAAACGTCAGGAATATGGCTATATTATCCTGATTTTTGAAGAAAGCACAATGGAGCTCAGGGCTTGGGAAGTTGTCGATGCCCAAGGCTATACCACACGTGTTGCCTTGGTCAATCCGGAATATAATGTAGAAATTGATAATAAAAAGTTCAAATTTAAAGATCCCAGGCCTAAAAGGCATGGCCCGCGCGGCAGGTAGAGGCTAAAAAATATCTGCCCGCCCCTTGACGGAAAAACAACATTACCTATATCTAATATATAGCGTGAAATGAGCGCATATATGACCATTCCTTCCTCAGGTCGCCATCATTTCGGGCTATTGTGCAAGAGGTTTTTCCCTCCCCCTTCCTTATTGCACAAACCTGCCCGGCCAGTATTCTGGAAGTATTCCAGAAATATTCTGGTCGGGCTTTTTTTATATTTATCTTCTTGAGCAATTCATCCAGAAAGCTTACTTATCTATTCTGTCTTATGAGGAATGGTTATGGACGAAGATGATATTGAAATTGATGTATTGGAAGAATACCCGACGCTGGTATTGGTATCGCGGTTTACCAAATTAATACCGCGCACCGATTGGTTCCGTTATGTGGGCGAGCCGCTTGAGGCCGAAGTGCTTTTAAAAGCCAAGGCATATCTGGATGCGCTCGGTTTTCCCGAAGCCATGCCCGCAGAGGTGGAAGACTGGCAGGAGGCGGCCTTTTCACTGGAAACCAATGATTGGAATAGTCCTTTTTGGGAGGTTGAGCAGCAGCTTATGGCCGCGCTGGCGGTGGAGATAACGCAAACCATAGACCCTGAACTTCTGGAAATGGTGCTGGCCCGCGTCTCCAGCGCGGCGTCAGAATATGTGAGCGAAGGCGTTATTGCCGCCGCCGACCGGTACGGCATGCATGATGAAGAATTAATGAAAGCGGCCATTGGCGAAGGCGTTCAGGCCTGTTATCAGGCGGCATTGGTAATCGCGGCGGGGGTTGGTGATGATCACCCTTTTCAGCTTAAATATCAGCTATATGAAACCGGATGGTGGCCGCTGGGCGTGATGGGTAATACATTTAATATTTTCTAGAATTTCTATATTAATAAGGGTGCGTAATGGCGAGAATTAAGCTGGTAACATGGAATATCAATTCAATAAGGGCGCGAATTGATCAGGTGGGTAAATTGATAGAGGGCGATAATCCGGATGTGATCTGCTTTCAGGAAACCAAAGTTCAGGACCATATGTTCCCAACCGAATATTTTGAGGAACGGGGCTTTTGCCATCAGGCCATTGCGGGACAGAAATCTTATAATGGTGTTGCCATCATGTCGCGGGTTCCCCTTGAAAATATCACCCGCCGCGATTGGTGCGCCAAGGGAGACGCCCGCCATATTGAGGCGCGGTTGCCGGGCGGCGTAACTGTGCATAATTTTTACGTGCCCGCCGGCGGGGAAGTGCCGGATGCGGACGTGAATGATAAATTCGCCCATAAACTGGATTTTTTGGATGAGATGACCGATTGGTCGCGGGATTTACCGAAAGACAGTAAATATATTCTGGTGGGAGACTTGAATATTGCCCCCTTAGAAAGCGATGTCTGGTCCCATAAAAAACTGCTTAAAGTGATCAGCCATACGCCGCTGGAATGTGAAAAAATGAGAATTTTGATGCAGGCTCACGACTGGTGTGATGTGATGCGCCATTTTGTGCCAGAGCCGGAACGGCTGTATAGTTGGTGGTCATACCGCGCGAAGGATTGGCGCGCTTCGGATAAGGGGCGGCGGCTGGATCATATATGGGCCAGCCCTGACCTGAAGGCTCATATGGAAAATATGGTGATTCTTGAACATGCCCGGGGCTGGGAAAAACCATCGGACCATGCGCCGGTTATGGTTGAATTTACGGTTTAAGTTTTTTTCAGAATATCAGTTTTTTTCAGAATATCAGTTTTTTTCAGAATATCTGCGGCGACATTGACCACATCGCCCGTGAAATTAATCATTTTCTGGCCGCCGTCCACAGGAATGGTTGTCCCGTTGAGGGAGGGGCTTGTTAAAAGCAGAAGCGCTGTTTTGGCGATATCTTCAACATCAAGGGGTTCCCCAATAAAATTCAAGTGACTGGCCAGTTCAAAATTTTCAGCCGTTTGGCTGCTGCTGATCAGGGTCAGCCCCGGAGCGATGCCATTAACCCGAAGCTTGGGGCCAAAAGCCTGTGCCATGGTTTCCGTCGCGCCGAGCAGGGCGTATTTACTTAAGGTATAAGAATGAAAATCGGGGTTCAAGGCGAAGACTTTGCTGTCGATCATATTGATCACGCTGCCTTTATCGCCGTCCGGGATCATCTTATACAGGGCGCGGGCCAATTGCATGGGCGCGCGCAGATTGATATTTTGATGGGAAGAAAAACTCTGTTCTGTGAAATCAAAAATTCGGTCGTCCCTGAATTGTGATGCGTTATTGATGATATGACGCAGAGGGTAACCAGAGTCCTTACCCAAGTTACCACAGCGGGATATCAAGGCCTCGGCCGCTTCATAATCTTCCAGATCGCATTGCACCAACGCGCCGGCCCCGCCATTATCCTCAATGATCTTGAGGGTCTCTTCTGCATCGCTATGGGCGGTATGATAATGCAGATAGATATAATAACCTTGTTTGGCCAGCGCCCGTGCAAGGCATTTCCCAATGCGTTTGCCGGCGGCGGTGATCAGGATGGCCTGCTTCATGACGTTATATATCCAGATCGTTGATGGACATATCGGGACGCTGCCACCATGCCGCGCCAGCCTTGTCAGTTGGGTAATGATCCGTGCAGATAGCATCTGCCGGATTACCGCTAAAGCTCACCATATTGGTCGGCGTTTCAATGATTTCAATTTTCCGGCAGCGAACGGCAAGGCCCTGATCAAATAAGATGGCATTTATTTTGGACATAAAACAAGCCGCTAAAACCTCTGTTGTCGGATCCCCGGGTGTGATCATGATATGAGGCAGATTCTCAGGTTCGGTATTTTTAAAATAATCCAGCATCTGATCCTGACTGGATAATTGCAGACTGTGATCCACATGATCATCAATCCATTGATGCCAGCGTTTTTTCAACACGGCGAAGGGGGCCATCATATTGACCGCCCCGTCCAGTTGGTCATGGCCCGCACTGACGAGGTAGGCCTTGACATATTCATTATGACCATGGGGGACGAAACACCGGCTGTTCCTGATATTGAACAGACGATGGCTCATGCAGTAGCGGCGGGTAAAACAAATCTCAAAGCTCATGCTGGCTTGATAACTCAGTCACTGCCCCAAGTCCAGAATAATGACTTGAATAATTGATTAATTCCCTAAACGGTACCCGCCGCCCTGCGTTAAGAGAATTGTTGCAGATGAAGGGTTGGGTTCTATTTTCTGGCGCAGACGATATATATGTGTCTCCAGCGTATGTGTGGTGACCGCCGCATTATAGCCCCAAACCTCTTCCAGTAATATATCGCGGCTTACGGGATTGCCGTCCGATCTTTTTAAAAACTTTAAAATTGCGGTTTCTTTTTCCGTCAGGCGGATAAGGTCCTGCGTGCTTCGATTAATGAGTGATTTTTCCCCGGGTTTGAATTGATAGGGGCCGATGATAAACGAGGCATCCTCGCTAATGGCATGCTGGCGCAATTGGGCGCGAATTCTGGCCAGAAGAATAGCAAACTTGAAGGGTTTGGTCACATAGTCGTTGGCCCCGGCGTCAAGCCCTAATATGGTGTCGCTGTCACTGTCATTGGCGGTTAACATAATGATGGGAATTTTGATATTGGCTTTGCGCATCATGCGGCAGACTTCCCGCCCGTCCAGATCGGGCAGTCCCACATCAAGAATGATGAGGTCGTATGTTCCTTCTTTGGCCGCATTAAGGCCGCCCATGCCGGTGCCTGCTTCTGTGATGGCATATTCTTCATGAAAGGCAAGCTGCTCGGCGAGTGTGCTCCGAAGATCGCCATCATCATCCACCAGCAGCAGGTTATAATTGTGATCCATGACTTAATCCTGTTCTTTTTTTGCAAGCCTATTATATATAGGTTTATATAACATTCTTTTAACTTTCGGCATAATGGAATTGAAAATGGCTATAGAGCCACGCCCCGCAAAAAACAAGGCCAACAAGCCCTTGCTCGATCACAACATCGTGACCGTTGAGCGCGCGGCGGGCGAATTGCGCCGTGGATTGCCTGTGGTCATCAGTGACGGGCGGGATGTTATCCTTATGCAATCGGCAGAATTACTGACGGATAGGTGGATTGATCAATATCAAGGCCTGGGCAAAACGGCGCCCGTGATCGGTCTGACCTATCACCGGGCCAATATTTTGCGGGTCTTGCCGCGCGGCGGGGATGTAGCGCTGATAAAATTATCGCAACATATGATCGATTACGGTGGGGCGGCGATGATTAAATCCATGGCCGATCCGGCAGATGACCTGAAGCAGCCCATGAAGGGGCCATTTCATGTGGCGGATCAAGACGCCGGAAAGATTCATGCCGCCGGATTGAAGTTATGTAAAATAGCAAAACTACTGCCCGCAGCGTTATTCTCTGGCCTTATAGCCACTAAGGATGGGCCGCAGTGGGCTGCTGAGAAGGGATTGCTGCACGCGAGCGCATCCGATATTCTTGAGTTCGATCATCGTGATGGTCAAGCCTTGCGTTTTGTTACCTCGGCCAAGGTGCCCTTGGCGGGGGCGGCGAAAACAACCATGGTGGCCTTTCGTCCGGATGACGGCGGGACGGAACATTTTGCCCTGATCATTGGTGATCCGAACCGTCATGATCCGGTGCTTGCGCGGGTTCATTCGGAATGTTTCACCGGCGACCTTCTCGGGTCATTGAAATGTGATTGCGGCGATCAATTGAACGGGGCCATCAAGCATATGCAAAATGCCGGAGGCGGCGTTTTACTCTATCTGGCGCAGGAGGGGCGGGGCATCGGGCTGATTAATAAACTGCGGGCCTATCAATTACAGGATCAGGGATTTGACACGATAGACGCCAATGAACGGCTGGGCTTTCACGCTGACGAGCGCCTGTTTGATCCGGCGGCACAGATGTTGAAAATTTTGGGCTTTGACAAAGTCCGCCTGTTGACCAATAACCCTTTAAAAGTAGATGGTCTGGAAAAATGCGGGGTGACCGTGACAGAAAGAGTCAAGCACAGCTTTCCGTCCAACGCCCATAATGACCATTATCTGCAAACTAAAAAGAAACGCTCGGGCCATTTGCTGTCCTGAGGCCATAGATTGAAACCTTAAGATGAGACCTGAATTTTCCCCAAGGATATTAGCAATCCTGCTGGCGGCCCTTGTCGCGCTGACGCCTTTTTCCATTGATACTTATCTGCCGGCGTTGCCGGATATGGCCCATTATTTTGGCACCAGTGTCGGTATGGTAGAGATGACGATCGGCGCTTTCTTTTTGGGCTATGCCATGGGACAGCTTGTGGGCGGGCCTTTGTCTGATCATTTTGGCCGCCGGCGTGTTGGCGGGCCGGGGGTTGTTATCTTTCTTCTGGCGACGATTGCCATTATATTTGCCCCTAATATTGAATCCGCTATTTTTGGCCGATTTGTTCAGGCTTTTGGCGGGGGATTTGTCACCGTTATCGCGCCGTCGGTTGTCCGGGATCGTTTCACTGGCAAGGAAGCCGCCAGGATGTTTGCCTTGATCGGGGTTGTGATGATGCTCGCGCCCTTGGTCGCCCCGGCGGTGGGGGCGGTGATATTAAAATTTGCCGACTGGCGGATGATTTTTGTTTTTCTGGCGGGTTATGCCTTGCTCGCACTGGCGGTTATTTTTCTGTGTTTGCCAGAGCGCAAGAAGGCCCTGACCAGTAAATTAAATTTTGCCAAGATTTGGGACGGGTACCGCCGCGTGCTGACACATCGCCGCGCGGTGGGCTATATGATCACTCAGACCTTTAGTTCATCGGTGATATTTTTGTTTCTGACGGGATCTGCATTTGCCTATATTACCTATCTTGGGGTCTCAACGGATTTCTTTCCGGTTATATTTGGCGCGAATATTGTCACCATGATGTGCTTTAATCGCTTAAATCCCTTCTTGTTGAATATCTTCAGTCCTCATCAACTGATCGGGGCGGGCATTGTCATACAGTTATTGGCCAATGCCGTTCTTTGGGGCGGGCAGATTGTCGACCTGACCTTCATTGACTCGAAAAATCTATATATGGTGGTGCCGATGATCATGTTGTCCGTTGGCGCAGCGGGTATTATCATGCCCAATACATTTGCCTGTTTTCTTGAGGATTTTGAGGATAACAGCGGATCAGCCACAGCGATCCTAGGTACGTCACAATTTGTTATGGCCGGTATTTTAAGTACAATCCTTGGTCTGCTTCATAGCGATGATATTCTGCCCATGACCACGATGATGCTATTGTCCAGTATCCTGTCTGTGCTTAGTTACCGCTTTTTGATTAACCGGACATAGGCTAAAGCAAGCCATGCTTTTTGAGCTGATGGCGGAGTTGATGATAGGTAAGATTTAGAAATTTTGCCGCCTCCCGCTGGTTATATTTGTTGCTTTTTAGCGCGTCCTCCAGAAGCCTGCGCTCTATGGTGGTGATCGTTTGGCCATAATCGATGGGTTTTCCGTTAAAAATCTGGCCTTCTTCCTGCGGCATATTGTCTTTGGAGCTATCCTCTATGGTCGCGGGTTCAATGGGTGTTTTTTGCATATTGGCGCGGGGACGATAGGGCGATTCGAAGGGATCAATTTCCATGGTATCAATGGCGGTAAATTCATCTTCTGCATGGTAAACGGCGCGTTCGATAACATTTTTTAGCTCACGAATATTGCCGGGCCAGTTATGCTGCATCAGCGCATCGGCCATATCATCGGAAAAGCCGGGAAAGCTTTCCCACTTTCGTTCCTGCGCAACCCGTTGACCGAATTGATAGGCCAGCAGGAGAATATCATCCAGCCGATGACGCAATGGCGGCAAGGTAATGACATCAAGGGCAAGTCTGTCAAGCAAATCATGGCGAAAATCGCCCCTGTCTGCGGCTGTTGGCAGATCGATATTCGTTGCGCCGATAAGCCTGACATCGGTCTGGATGGTTTTATTGCTGCCGATTCTCTGGAAGGTGCCATATTCTGTCACTCTCAGCAGCTTTTCCTGTGCAGGTAAGGATGTGATGGCAATTTCATCAAGAAACAGGGTGCCGTTATTGGCCGCTTCAAACCGGCCAATACGCCGGACACTGGCCCCGGTAAAGGCGCCGGCTTCATGACCAAAAAGCTCTGATTCCAGAAGATTTTCGGGCAGGGCAGCGCAATTCACCTGAATAAAGCTTTTGTCCCAGCGCGGAGATAAAAAATGCAGGCGGGCGGCGATTAATTCCTTGCCCGTGCCGCGTTCCCCGATCACCAGAACAGGCCGATCATGTTTGGCCGCCCGCGAACATTGGTCGATAATTTCCAGAAAAGACGGGCTTTCCCCGATAATGGTCTGGTCTTGCGGTGAATTTATGCGCATTTTATTAAATCTTATTAATTTTCACTAATTAATAGTGTATTTCACTAAGCTAAAAATGGCAAGAAAAATATGAACTATGAAAATAAATGTTGTAAATCAAGGCTTTATAAAAAAACCCCATATTTGGCACGCATCATGCAATGTTATATTCCGCGTACCACGAGAGGGGTGCAAATTCATAAATGGAGAAAGAAAATGGGCATTTTTACCCGCCTTACAGACATTGTAAATTCAAATATAAATCACATTCTGGATAAAGCCGAAGATCCGGCAAAAATGATCCGCATGATGGTTCAGGAAATGGAAGACACGTTGGTCGAGGTGCGTTCCTCTACCGCGCGCGTCATTGCCGATCGCAAAGAGATGGAACGTAATTTGACGCGGTTGCAAGACGCGCAGGATGAATGGTATAGTAAGGCTGAGTTGGCTTTGAATAAAGATCGCGAAGATTTGGCCAATGCGGCTTTAATTGAGCGGGCCAAAATGGCGGAGCTTGCGGAAAATCTTGCCGAAGATCGCGCCCCCCTTGATGAGGCTTTGAAAAAATATGAAAGCGATATCATCAGTCTGGAAGCTAAAATAAAGGAAGCCAAGCAAAAGCAACGCTCCCTTGTTGAGCGGCAGGAAAGTGCAACAAGTCAGCTTAAAGTACGTCAAAAACTCTATGATAACCGGATTGGTGATGTCATGACCCGCTTTACACAGATGGAAAAACGTGTTGATGATACAGAAAGCCGTGTTGAGGCTGCGGATATGGGCCGGGAAAGATCACTGAGTGAAGAATTTTCCGACCTTGAATCCCAGCAGCAGGTGGCAGATGATCTGGCGGCCTTAAAAGCCAAAATGGCTAAAACTAAAAAGTCACAGGCCAAATAAGCCCATCCCCGTAAGGGGATTTAGCAAGAAGAAAGGCTCAAAAAATGGAAACTCTCGGCATCCTGTTTATGGTCGTTGTCGCGCCCTTGATGATTATTTTTCATTATGTCACAAAATGGAAACAATCCAGGGCGCTGACATCGGAAGATGAGAAAATCCTTACGGAAATGTGGGATAGTGCGGAAAGAATAGAGCGCCGTATCCAGAATATTGAACGTATTCTGGATACCGAATCCCCTGAGTGGAGGGGGAAATCATGACGCGCCATCACCAAAGCGAAACGCCAAAATATAATAAATTATATCTTGATAAGAAAAACGGAAAAATATGCGGGGTTTGCGCCGGAATATCCGACTATACAGGCATCGATGCAACGATCATTCGTATTGTTGCTATTCTTGGTCTGCTTTCCCCGGCAAGTGGCATCGTCATCATCGCCTATATTCTGATGTGTTGGCTTTTGGACGCGAAACCTGAGGGTATGTTTAAAAGTAAAGAGCAGGACGAGTTTTGGAAGGGTGTCCGCACCCAGCCCAAAAACACCATCCGGGATGTGCGTCATAAATTCAGAGAGATTGAACGTCGCTTAAGGGCTACAGAGGCTCATGTGACCTCACGGGAATATAACCTTAATAAAGAATTCGAAGACCTGAAGAAAAAGTAACTTCAGGCAATTAATGAATGGAGCTAGAAAATGAGCAGATATGAAAAATACCAAACAAAAAAACTCTATAAAAACAGCCGGCGCGGTAAAGTCTGCGGTGTTTTCTCGGGGCTTGGGGATTATCTTGGTATTAACCCTTTGATTTTGCGCATTGCGGGTATTCTTGCGCTGCTGATGACCGGGCCAATTATGATCTTGGGGTATCTTCTGGTGAGTATACTGTTGGATGACAGCGCCCATAGTCTTTACGGCGAATGACGGCAACAATAAATATTATTTAAGAATAAACAGAGGGAAAATAAAATGCATGTATTTGAAATGGTCGTCCTAATCGTGGGAATTGTCGTGATTGGCGGGCTAATAAAAAGTTATTTCGAACGCAACAAAGTAGGTGGGACATCTGATGCGTTTGATGATTTGATGCATGAGCTTGGGCTGAGCGACTATTATACCAAGAAAGAGGCTGATGTTTACATAAAGAAATTTGAGGCCATGGAACAGCGCATTCAGGTTCTGGAACGTATCGCCACGGATAAAGGCCGTGATCTGGCCGATGAAATTGACAGTTTGAAATACAGTCGTTAGTAGAAAAGAAGGGCGTAAGATGATAAATCCGGCAAAAGAAATTATTGTGCGGGCGGTTAATGATAATCCGTCGCAGGGCACGCTGACTTTGGGGGGAAAAATCTTTCCTTGCGCCTTGGGTAAGCAAGGTGTGGCTTTGATAAAACAGGAAGGCGACATGAGAACGCCGCAGGGTAATTTTCCCTTAAGAACAGTTTTTTATCGCTATGACAAATTATCCTCGCCAATTTATACGCAGGTTCCGATGATGGCACTTTTGGAAGAAGACGGCTGGTGCGATGACCCCGATGACCGGGCCTATAACCAATCGGTTATGTTGCCCTATCATGCCAGCGCAGAAAAATTATGGCGCGATGATGATGTTTATGATGTGATTGTAGTGCTTGGCCATAATGATAACCCAATCGAAAAAGGCAAGGGCAGCGCCATTTTTCTTCATGTGGCCCGCGAAGAAAATAATGATACATTCGAGGGAACCGAAGGCTGTATCTCCTTGAGAAAACAGGACTTATTGGAAATCCTGCCCATATTATCACCCGAGACAATTTTAACCGTACGCGTTAACTGATCCCTATTAACTTAATCAGCTCTTTTTGATGAATAATCAAATTGCCTGATATCTTCCGACTTCCGGCGTTCCTGATAGGGATGCCGGTTTTTTCATTCTTTAGGTTCGCGCGCCCCAAAAATGGCGGTGCCAACACGGACAGAAGTCGCGCCGCATAGAATGGCGTCCTGATAATCATCGCTCATGCCCATGGATAATTTGCCCAGACCATTGCGCCCGGCGATTTCTTTCATCAGGGTGAAATAGGCTTTGGAGTCTTCCTCTGCTGGCGGGATGCACATCAATCCCTGAACGGGCAATTTTAATTCATCGCGGCAAAGGGTGATGAAATTATCGGCTTCATCAGGGGCAATGCCGGTTTTTTGATTTTCGCGGCCTATATTAATTTGGATATAGCAGGGAACGGATTTATTCTCCTCTGCGCTAATGCGGGCGATGGCGCGGGCCAGCTTAATGCGATCAATGGTTTCGATGACGTCAAACAGCTGAATGGCCTGACGGACTTTGTTGCTTTGCAGGGGCCCAATAAGGTGAAGTTTCACATCGGTATATTTTTCCCGAAGGCGGGGCCATTTTTCGGCGGCTTCCTGAACCTTATTTTCGCCGAAGACGCGCTGCCCCTGATCCAGAATTGGCGTTATGGCGTCAGATGACTGGGTTTTGGACACCGCCACCAAGGTGATATCCTTTGCTGTACGCCGGGCGGTTTTTGCGGCATTATGAATATTAAGCAAGACGGTCTTAAGTTTACTGGTCAAGGTTAAATTCCTGTATTATTGTGCAGTATGACAGAAAAAATACTCACATTAGCAGACATCGCAAATCGTCTCAGTCAGGAATATTGCCAGAATTATTGCCAGAATTATTTGCAGGATCATAAGAAGGGGCAGGGATTACCGTCGTTATTTTTTGTCACAGATCAGCAGGCGATTCCTTATCCAGAGAAAGTAATATCTGAATTAACCAAAGGGGCCGCTGTAATTTTTCGGGATTATGATCACCCTTCAAGAGCCGCGCTCTGCGCAGAACTGGCCAAGCTTTGCCAGAAGAAAAACATCCTTTTTCTGGTGGCTGGAGATATTTCGCTGGCCGAAAAAATAGGTGCTGGCGGCGTGCATTTACCCGAGGCGATGATGATGCAGGCCGGTGATATTCGCCGAAACTATCCCCGCTGGATGATCACGGCGGCATGCCATGACCTGAATTCTGTCAGACAAGCAGGGAAGCTGCCCATTGATGCGGCCCTGATTGCGCCGGTATTCCCAACATATAGCCATGCCGGAACATTAACAGGAGAGCAGAAAACCCTTGGGCGGCGCGGGGTTCAGGATATGGTGAAGGCGTCCGGCCTGCCGCTTTATGGGCTGGGCGGAATATCGTCATTAAACGGTCATGAATTGATCGGTTCGGGGCTTGCTGGACTTGCGGCAATCCGTGGATTCCAAATCGCGCAAGAAATTCCCCGCCCCATGAAACGAGGTTGAAGAGGATACCAACACAGGAGGAGCACAGCGACGACTTAGCGACCAAGCGGGAGCGCAGCCTTTAGCGGCGCTTGAGCGTAATCCACATAAACCGAAGGAGCACAGCGACGACTTAGCGACCAAGCGGGAGCGCAGCCTTTAGCGGCGCTTGAGCGTAATCCACATAAACCGAAGGAGCACAGCGACGACTTAGCGACCAAGCGGGAGCGCAGCCCCTAGCGGCGCTTGAGCGTAATCCAAAGAAACCGAAGGAGCCTCGCGACGACTTAGCGACCAAGTGGGAGCGCAGCCTTTAGCGGCGCTTGAGCGTAATCTAAAAAAACAGCGGCGCTTGAGCGTAATCCACATAAACAGGAGCCGCCCTTGAAGCTGTTACTGAGAGAAAATTTAGAAGTTCACATTGGTGCCGAGGAAAAAGACCTGACTGTTCCTGAGGGCGTCCAAATCATTTTCCTGACCATAGGCATAATAGGTAAAGCGACCCGTGAAACGGATGTTGGAATGGATATGGTAGGCCGCGCCAATTTCAAGTGCATATACGGTATCGTAAAATTCTTCTGTGGTGGCAAAGAACAAGTCGCGTTCACGCTTATATTCCCCAAACCTTACGTCGGCACCCCATTTCCTGCTGGCATAGCCAAGCCCGATGTCGAAACCTTTCATGCCTGAATCATGGTTCATCTTTTCTTGACTGTAGGAGGCCCCAAATTTAAATCCAGCGTAGCCCATATCAACAGACAGATTGTAGGCCTGCCGCGTGTTGAGTTGGCCATAGCCCGACCCTGTTTCTGTTCCGGGCCCTTCATAAAGCGGCGACATGATGGAGCTGGGCTCTACCAGAAACTGTGATCCGAATGAAATACCCAAAGCGCCCGAATCTGGCCCGGCAGGGGCATTGCCGTATGAAAAAGTTACCTGATGGCCTGTTGTGGCGGCCCCCAGTCCTGTGAAGCCAGAAGGCCGCGCCGCAGAAAATCCTGCGGTGCCCATATGGAAAATGAGCGATGACTTAAGAATGGTGGATTGTTGAATGAATAATTCATTTTTAGGTTGTGCAAATGCGGCGTTCACAGCGTTTTCCGACGCAACAGATTCCGACGTAACGGGTTCCGATAGGGTGATATATTTATCGGCTTTTTCCTTAGGCGGGCTTTTAAGAAGTAATGCTTCTGGCCCCACATTTTTTTCTTTGTCGCTGCGGGCAAAAAAAGAAAGAATGACGGATGTCAGGCCTTTTTCTTCCTGTACGGATTTTTCCTGTACGGAATTCTGAGAAGCTTGTGAATCGGCAAAGGCAACTGCGCCCATGGCATAAATGCCAATGGTGCATATAATAGCGATGCGGCCTTTTTTATTTTTCACAGCGAATCCTCACAATTCTACTTTAACGCAATATTATTATAATTTTATAACGCGAGGCCTTAATTATGAAACATTTAAAATAGTTTCAGACTTTCTCATTTTGATGATATTTCAGAATCACACATTTATATGAAATCTATCATATAAAAGAGTTAAAATCAATCTGGATTCATAATATTGCGGCTCAGATGATTATGCGCCTGAAAAATGACAATTTTATGTAAGAAAATCTTGTTTGACCCCTGACAAAGAGATAAACAGCTTTAAAGGTTATTCATCAATGGTTATGATGCCGCCTAAAATGTTGCCTGAAATGGGAAATTGAACCAAAGAAAATTATATCGGCAGGACGTATATGGAACCAATTGTCGATTTAGCCGTATTTAATCAAGAATGGACTATGCATGACCCTGTATGAAAAAATTAAGAATTTTACAAAAATTTCGTCAGTAGGAATATATACGAAAATTTTAGCCATTATCTTGACCATGGCGTTGGGCGGCTGTGGGATCTTTGGCGGCAATGACGATAGCAGCACAAAAAGACTGGAAGCCGCCGAAGAAGTTTATCAGATTGGGGTCAACGCCTATTTATGGCGGGCATCACTGGATACATTATCTTTCATGCCTTTGAAAACGGCGGACCAAAGTGGCGGCGTTATTTTGACCGAATGGAAAGTTAATCCGGGCAATGTAAATGAACGGACAAAAGCTGATATTTTTATTCTGGGCCGTAAACTTAATGCGGATTCATTAAAAGTCACGGTTCACCGCCAGATAACGGCGGCAAATGGATGGCAGGATACCCCGCCCCGCCCCGGTGCTTCGATCAAAATTACCAATGCTATTTTGATGCAGGCAAGGCTGCTTCGGCGGAATAATGCCCCAATTAAGTAACATCCCAATTTAAACTCTTGTTGGGTTAATCATCAGTTAGATATGGTGGTTGGGTCACCCGAACTGTATGAAGAACAGGAAAAGCTATGACGCGCTATAACGCCGGTATTACCGAGGCAAAATGGCAAAAAATCTGGACCGAGAGAGAGACGTTCCTTGCCGTGGAAGACCCCTCTCTGCCAAAATATTATGTGCTGGAGATGTTTCCCTATCCATCCGGAAAAATTCATATGGGCCATGTGCGTAATTATACTCAGGGCGATGTTGTGGCACGTTACCGGCGGGCAAAGGGCTTTAATGTTCTGCACCCCATGGGCTGGGACGCCTTTGGCATGCCGGCGGAAAATGCCGCCATGGAACATAATGTTCATCCGGCAAAATGGACTTACGAAAATATTGCTCATATGCGCGGTCAATTGCAACAGATGGGCTTAAGTATTGACTGGTCAAGGGAATTTGCCACTTGTGATCCGGAATATTACGGACAGGAACAGAAAATGTTTCTGGATTTTATGGAAGCCGGTCTGGTTTACCGGAAGGAATCATGGGTTAACTGGGACCCCGTGGATAATACGGTTCTGGCCAATGAACAGGTGATTGATGGATGTGGCTGGCGATCTGGCGCACCGGTTGAACGCCGGCGGTTGAGCCAGTGGTTCCTGAAAATCACCGATTATGCCGAAGAATTGAATGCGGCGCTGGATCATTTGGAGCGATGGCCCGAAAAAGTCCGGACTATGCAAAAAAACTGGATCGGGCGATCCGAAGGTTTGCGGCTGTTTTTTGAAATTGATGACCAGGACCCTCTGGAAGTTTATACCACGCGTCCGGATACCATATTCGGGGCCTGCGGCATGGCGATTGCGGCGGATCATCCTTTGGCGGCTAAATTAGCAGAGAATAATCCGGCGTTGCAGGAATTTATCCTTGAATGCCGCGCCGGGGCGACCACAGAAGAAGCCATGGAAAAAATGGAAAAGAAAGGCTTTGATACGGGCATTGTTGCTAAATCGCCTATCGAAGACCGTGATTTACCCGTTTTTGTCGCCAATTTTGTTCTTATGGATTATGGCACGGGCGCGATTTATATGTCGGCGGCCCATGACCAGCGTGATCTGGATTTTGCCCATAAATATAATCTTGATGTGCGCACAGTGATCCGGCCCGACGGCGAAGATGACTGTTACGCCGTGGACAAAGAGGCCTATACCGGCCCCGGAACATTATTTAATTCGGATTTTCTTGATGGCCTGACCATAGAGGACGCCAAAGCCGAAGTTGCGCGGCGGGCCGAAAAGGGGAATTTTGGCATAAAGACCATTAATTTCCGCCTGCGGGACTGGGGTGTTTCCCGTCAGCGTTATTGGGGCTGTCCCATTCCGGTCATTCATTGTGAGGATTGCGGCATTGTCCCGGTGCCGAAGGCTGACCTGCCGGTGATATTGCCGGATGACGTCAGCTTTGACAAACCGGGAAATCCGCTGGAACATCACCCCACATGGAAAAATATTGACTGTCCTGAATGCGGCAAGCCCGCCCGGCGCGAAACGGATACTTTTGATACCTTCATTGATTCGTCATGGTATTTTGCCAGATTCTGCTCGCCGAAATCAGATGATCCGGTTGATGCCGATGCGGCGAATTACTGGCTGCCGGTTGATCAATATGTTGGCGGCGTAGAGCATGCCATCCTGCATCTGCTCTATTCACGTTTCTACACCCGCGCCATGAAGAAAATTGGCCTGTCATCGGTGGATGAACCCTTCGACGGCCTTTTCACGCAGGGTATGGTTTGCCATGAGACTTACGCGGATACAAAAGGCAACTGGGTTTTGCCGACAGACCTGATCAAGAATGATGACGGGGCTTTGGTTGAAAAGAAAACCGGTGATATTGTCACCGTGGGCCGGTCAATCAAGATGTCAAAGTCCAAGAAAAATGTTGTCGACCCGACGGCCATCATTGATCAATATGGGGCCGATACCGCGCGCTGGTTTATGTTGTCCGACAGCCCGCCGGCACGGGACCTGGAATGGACGGAAGAAGGCGTCGAGGGGGGCTGGCGGTTCACTCAAAGGTTATGGCGTGTGGTTACGATGGGCATGGAAGGCCTGAGGGATTGCGGGGAGCCTGCCGAATTCAGCAAGGCCGCGCAGGATTTGCGGCGCATAACCCATGTCAGCATAGATACTGTAAGCCGTGATATTGAAGGATTCCATTTTAACAATGCGGTGGCGCAGATCTATAAATTTTCCAATGCTGTAAATGCCTTTAAGCCAGATGGTTCGGATGGCGATATTCATGCCTTGCGCGAAGCCCTGACGACATTGATCCAGCTTACCGCGCCGATGATGCCTCATTTGGCAGAAGAAATGTGGCAAATGATGGGGCAAGAGGGTATTGTAACTGATGCGGATTGGCCGGTCGCGCAGCCTGAACTGATGCAGGAAAATACGATCACTATCGCCATTCAGGTTAAAGGCAAGCTTCGGGATACCATAGAAGTTCAAAAGGATATGGATAGCGCGGAACTGGAAAAACTGGCATTGGCAACCGAGAAAATCAAACTTGCCGTGGGCAAGCATGCCATACGTAAAGTGATCGTGGTGCCAAATCGTATTGTCAATATTGTCATATAGGAACGCATATGAAGCATATTTTTTGTCTGAAATATTTTAAGACCCTCATGATGCTCCTGATGCTTCCCCTGATTCTGGCTCTCATTTTGAGCGGCTGTGGATTCAAACCCATGTATGGTCAATTTTCTGATGGCAAGACGGATCTTCGGGATGTTATGGCAAATATCAGTGTGGCGAATATTACGGAAGAGGGCCGGCCCTCTCGTATTGGGCAGGTTATCCGCAATAATTTACTGGATCGCCTGACACCTTTCGGTGAAACAAAGTCAGCAGATTTTATTTTGAATGTTACTTTTCTGATCGAAGAGCATGGCTATGGTATTCGGCAGGATGAATCGGTCACGCTGCAAAATCTGAAATTGGTCGCGGCCTTTCAATTGGAAGATGTGGTAACATCGAAAGTGGTGCTGGACTCAGCGGCGCGGGGTCTTGTGACATATGACTTGGCTCTGTCGGATTATTCCAATATGATTGCCCGTAATGCGGCCTTGAAACGCCTGGCCGAAGAAGTCAGCAATCAAATGGCCACGCGTATTGGCGCTTATTTTAGCAAAACCACGGCTAAGTAGCCCCAGAAATAAGCCAAGCAGTAGCTCAAGAAATAAGATTGTTTCACAAGCCATGAAATTAAACAAAAATGACATTACGGCGCAGGTCAAAAAAGCAAATCCGGCTTACCGCGCGTTCTTGATTTATGGCCGTGATGAGGGGCTGGTGCGAGAGCGGGCAGATCTTATCGCGCGGCAATTGGTCAAGGATCTTCGGGATCCTTTTCTTGTGGCCAATATTGCGCCGGATAAACTGAAATCCGAGCCTTATCTTTTGGCGGATGAAGCGGCGGCCATATCCATGATGGGCGGACAGCGTGTGGTTCGTGTCGACGGCGCAGGTGAAAATATATCAGAGGCGGTAAAATCATTTCTGGCAAATCCCATAGGCGATGGATTGGTGATCATTACGGCGGGCGGCATTAAAACCACATCCGGATTGGTCAAGCTTTTCGAGAAGGCCAAA
>JAJRQU010000024.1 GCA_024280095.1 Alphaproteobacteria bacterium
CCGGCAAAAAGAAATACCCATATATGACATTGAGGAAAGATATGATGGCGGCGGCGTAAAATGGAACCCGCGTATCGAATTCTCCCAATAGCCCACCAATTGCGGGTCCAAGAACAAAGCCAATGCCAAAGGCGGCACCGATCATGCCAAAATTTTGTGCTCTTTTATGAGGTGGGGAAATATCGGCGATAAAGGCGTTGGCGGTTGAATATGTGGCACCGGTCGCGCCTGAAATAATTCTGCCAATATATAAGAGGGTGATCGTTGGTGCCCAACCCATCAAAAGATAATCGACACCCAGACAAAACAAGGACAGCAACATGACTTTCCGCCGCCCATATGCATCTGATAACCCGCCAATGATCGGCATGAAAACAAATTGCATGACCGCATAGAAAAAAGTTAACCAACCACCATGCAGGGCGGCTACGTTTAAGGGCTGGTCTAATAATTCAACGAGCAGGTCTGGCAGAACAGGCATGATAATGCCAAGTCCAATTGCATCAATCGCCACCGCAACGATGATAAAAATTAGTGCATTTTTACCTGCGGTCTTTGCCATTACATGGGCTTTGTAAATTTGCGAAAATCTTGGGCGAGCTGGGCATAAATTTTTCGTTTAAACGGTACGACCAATTTTACGGCATGGTCCAAGTCTTCCCAGCGCCAATCAATAAATTCAATTGGTTTATGGGCATCTAATTTAATGTCTTTGCGCTTGCCTTCAAATTGGAAAGCGAACCATTTTTGTTTCTGTCCATGCCAACCCTGCGCCCTTTTAGATCCTGTAAACCCAGCTGGAAAATCATAAGTGAGCCAGCTGTCAATTTTCCCTAATGGGGAAATTAAATGAGGGGAGATCCCTGTTTCTTCTTCTAGCTCGCGTTTGGCAGCATGTTTGGCACTTTCGCCTTTATCAATTCCACCTTGGGGCATTTGCCAGATATATGGACCGCTGGCATTTTTACGCCGCCCCAAAAACACTTGGCCATGATGGTTAAATAAAGCAATGCCGGCAGCGGCTCGATAATTCTTGGAAGCAATCGACATGGTTTACTTTCCTTTGAGCGCATAAGATGCAGGCGCGAGATGAACCGCTTTATTATTAGTATTTAACCAGTCAAGAATACCGTCAATGGTACCTGCATAGGAAAACCCCATGCCAAGTGAAATTTGGTCTCCAGTGACGGGGAGTGCCGTAATTTGTTGTCTAACGCTATTTTTATCATTGGCTGTTTCGTCAATCATGGATTTGGCACTGATGAAAGGTAGGTTTGCTTCTTTGGCGGTAGCGGTAATTATGTTGCCCGCGAAGCTATTATCATAAATGAACCCAAGGCCAGCATTGTGGATATGGTCGAGAACAGGTTTGAGAGAGTTTGTATTTTTGAGTAAATTTTCGCCGCCGTAATTAGTAACGGCAAAATACCCTTGTACGCGGCTAAGGAGGTAATCAAGATTACGGATGTTTTCACTGTGGGGCACATTTGCTTTTAGCAGGTGTTGGTCGGTGTCTATTATGGTGTCATTTTGCATCGGCAATTCAATCAGAACTTCGTGCCCTTTTGCTCTGGCGCGATCGACCCAGTTTTGCAAGTTTGGTGATTGGGCCGCGAAGGATAGACTCACTTCACCTGGAAGTTCGTTAATCGCTCTTTGGGTAAGTGCTGGATTAAGGCCAAGACCGCCTACAACGATGGATATATAACGATTTCCTGTGACGGGGGTGAATGGCTTGGCATAACTGCCAAGAGCTGTGCGACCATTCTGTGCAGGGGAAGGGACTAGGCCAAATGGAGTCATGCGGGTCAGGCCTTGTATGGGGGCTTTGGTCAGAGGCTGGGATATATTATTTACAATCTCGGAATCTTCGATGGGAGCGCCGTCAATTAAAATTGTTTTCGGTTGGTTTTGTGGTGTTGATATAGTGGTAGCAGGGGGGCGTGGCTGATTTGAAGAAGACTTAGGCCCGCCAAGTAAACTCATTGTTTCGGTCGGGTTCACATCTTGCGGGATATTATCATCATTTAATAAATCGGGTAGCATGTCCGTGCCGCCAGCAGTATTTAAGTTATCAGGTTTATCGAGTTCAAATTCTGGGCCATCTATATTGGCCTGATTTACCCGTTTTCCAGCAAATTGTAGCCAAGCATATGTGGATAAGACAATCAGGGATAATAGCAAAATAGCGCTAAACCCATGTTTTCGCACAGACGGTAATCGCCTCGCTTTCCTCCGAATTATCTTGCTACTCGCCATATGACATTATCTCTTGTGAGGGTATGTTCTCACGATCCTATATCCTATTGCTTAAAGGCTTGTTGTAACCGTACATCAAATCCGGAATCTTTTAATAACTCAACAGCGCGGTGCAATTGATAATCTTTGGTGGCAGGCCAATCTTTCGTTGGAAACTCATGTTCTTGTGGTGTCGCGTTGACGGTTTGGCCTTCTGTTTCCATAATGATGGCATCGAGCGCATTCGGAAGGTTGGATTCGCGAAAACGGGCATGTTCTTCACCGTCATCGGGAAAGGCTTCTACCCATACATCAGGGGTAATCCCTAGGCCTTGGATTGATCTACCTGATGGTGTGAAATATCTGTCGGTTGTCAGGCGCAATGCGCCGTTTCTTCCACCTTTTAACGGGTAAACAGATTGTACGGAGCCTTTTCCGAAAGACGGGGTACCAACGATTAACGCGCGGCCTCGATCTTGAAGAGCCCCTGCGACAATTTCAGATGCCGAAGCGGACGTTGAACTAATGAGAACGACGACGGGCACTCCTTTTAGTCTTTCTCCACGTTTGGCATGATAGCGTTGATCCTCTTCGCGTTTGCGACCGCGTACAGATAAAACCTCGCCTCCATCTAGAAAATAACTGCTGACATCAATACTTTGTGTCAGAAGGCCGCCGCCATTTCCGCGTAAATCTAAAATGAGACCCGGCAGTTTTTTTCCATATTCGGCTTCTAAAATATCAATGGCCTCGCCAAGGTCACGCGAAACATTGTCATTGTTAAAGGTTTCCAGATAAATATATCCCATTCCTTCATACATGCGGTTCCTTACGACACGTCCTTGCACAACCTCACGGATGATGACTATATCGCGGGGAGGTTTCCCCTTGCTTTTGACTGTGATGGTAATGGGGTCGCCGGCAAGGCCACGCATTTTTTTAACCGCTTCATCAAGGGTTTTGTCTTTAATATCTGTACCCTCGACATGGGTGATAAGGTCACCAGCGACAATCCCTGCACGTGCGGCAGGGGCGCCTTTGTTGGCGTAACCGACTAATATTAGACCGTCTTTCATGCTAACTTCAATGCCAAGTCCACCGTATTCACGGCGTGCCCTTTTTTGTTGCTTTTGAAAGTCTTTTGGGGTGACGTAATGTGAATGAGGATCAAGGGTTTGCAAAAAGCCATTGAGCGCATTATCAACGAGATCTGCTGGATCAACTTCTTCTACATATTTATTTTGTACCCGACTTAACACATCTGCAAAAAGCCCCAATTGAGTGTAAATATCATTTTGGGTGGTTTTAGGGCCGGCGAAGCTGGCAGCTGAAATACCAATGGCTGTTCCTAAAACAACCAAGGATGACAGCTTCAGAGCTTTTTTGAAAAAGTGGCTCAATGAACCCTCCTAGCCTTTTGCTTGTGCGAGGAGGGTTTTATGTTTGCCAGACTTTAAAATTTCCACGGCTCGTTTCAATTGGTAATCATCTTTGATTTCAAAATCTTCTGGCGGGAATTCGACGACGGGTTCGTTTTTTTTCTCTTCTTCTTCCAATTTGGCTTGCTCGTTTTTAATTGCATTTGGCAAGTCTGACTCTGATATCCGGCCCTCATTTCCTTTACCGTCGTCATGTGCGTATGAAATCGCAACATCCGGCGTGATGCCGATGCCTTGAATCGAGCGACCTGCGGGAGTGTAGTACCGAGCGGTTGTTAGGCGTAGAGCGCCATCGCGGCCATTGCGTAAGGGAATAACGCTTTGTACGGAACCTTTACCAAATGAAGTCATGCCAACAATCAGAGCACGTCCTCTGTCTTGAAGGGCGCCCGCAACGATTTCTGAGGCAGAAGCGGCGGCCCCGTCAATTAGTACAATGATAGGTACATTCTTAAGTTTCTCACCACGTTTTGCATTATAACGCTTTGTATCTTGTTCGTGACGGCCTCTGGTGGAGACGACTTCGCCGCCGTCCAAGAAGGCACTGCTAACTTTGATGGATTGTTCTAGTAATCCGCCAGGGTTCCCACGCAAATCAATAATTAAGCCTGGAATTTTTCCGTTAAGTTCTGACTTGATTTCTTTTATCGCCTTCTCAAGAGAACCTGCTGTTTTTTCGTTAAATTGAGAAATGCGCAGGTAGCCAATTCCATCTTCTATGCGGTGTTTGACGACGATTGGCTTGATGATCTCCCTTACGATGGTGATCTCCATCGGGTCTTCGCCTTTGCGTACGACTGTAATTGTAATGGGTTCGCCGGGTTTGCCA
>JAJRQU010000025.1 GCA_024280095.1 Alphaproteobacteria bacterium
AAACATGGCGACTTCCTATTCCAGTCGTAAAAAAGTTCGTAAAAATTTCGGTCGAATCAAAGAAGTGGCTGAAATGCCTAATCTGATCAAGGTTCAGAGAAGCTCATACGACCAATTCTTACAAACGGATGTTCTGGCAGCGGATCGTACAAACGATGGCTTGCAGGGTGTTTTTAAATCTGTTTTCCCAATTTCTGATTTTGCCGGTACGGCATCTCTGGAATTTGTTTCCTATGATTTGGAAGCGCCAAAGTATGATACTGAGGAGTGTCAGCAACGGGATATGACATATGCTGCGCCGCTGCGCGTAACGTTACGTCTGATTGTTTTCGATATTGACGAAGAAACAGAAGCCAGATCGGTCTTGGACATCAAAGAACAAGACGTTTATATGGGGGACTTGCCCCTGATGACCGATCGGGGGACCTTTGTTGTTAATGGAACGGAACGCGTGATCGTTTCTCAAATGCACAGATCGCCGGGCGTATTTTTTGATCATGATAAGGGTAAGACGCATGCGTCTGGTAAATTCCTGTTTTCCGCCCGTATTATTCCGTATCGTGGTTCCTGGCTTGATTTTGAATTTGACGCGAAAGATACTGTTTTTGTGCGTATTGACCGCCGGCGTAAATTACCGGTCACGACCCTGCTCTATGCCTTGGGTATGAAATCGGAAGAAATACTGGATGTTTTCTACAGCCGGGTGACCTACAAGAGGAAAAAAGGCGGCTGGAGCGTACCATTCGTAAATGAAATATGGCGCGGCGTAAAGCCGACGTACGACCTTGTTAATGCGGCGAATGGTGAAATTGTTGCCGAAATCGGTAAAAAAATAACGCCTCGGATAGCCAATAAGCTGGTTAAAGACGGTCTTAAAAATCTTTTGGTTCCTGATGAGGAATTATTGACGCGTTTTGCTGCTGTAGATGTGGTGAATGCAAAAACCGGTGAGATTTATATTGAAGCCGGGGAAGAAATTTCCGAAGAGCATCTGGAAAAACTTGAAGCTGCCGGTTACAAATCCATTGAAATTCTCGATATTGACCATATTAAAGTTGGTCCTCATATTCGCAATACCCTGATAGGCGATAAGGTGGAAAATTGGGAAATGGCCATGTCCGAGATATATCGGGTTATGCGTCCGGGTGAGCCGCCAACGAAGGAAACTGCGGAAGCCTTGTTCGATGGTTTGTTCTTTGATGCGGAACGTTATGATTTGAGCGCGGTTGGCCGGGTTAAAATGAATATGCGCCTTGACCTTGATGCCCCGGATGATTTCAGGATTTTGCGTAAAGAAGATATTCTTGCGGTTCTGAAAAACCTTGTTAACCTGAAGGACGGCAAGGGTGTTGTTGATGATATTGACCATCTTGGCAATCGCCGGGTACGTTCGGTTGGTGAATTGATGGAAAATCAGTATCGTATTGGCTTGCTTCGTATGGAGCGCGCCATACGTGAGCGCATGAGCAGTATTGATATTGATACTGTGATGCCTCATGATTTGGTAAATGCCAAACCGGCTGTTGCGGCCGTTCGCGAATTTTTCGGCTCATCACAGCTTAGCCAATTTATGGATCAGACAAACCCCCTGTCTGAAATTACCCATAAACGCCGCCTGTCTGCGCTTGGCCCCGGCGGTTTAACGCGCGAGCGAGCAGGTTTTGAAGTGCGTGATGTGCATACGACCCATTATGGCCGTATCTGTCCCATTGAAACGCCTGAGGGACCAAATATTGGTCTGATCAACTCCTTGTCTATTTTTGCCAAAGTGAATAAATATGGTTTCATCGAAGCGCCCTACCGTAAGGTGAACAAGGGTAAGGTATCCGATGAAGTGATTTATCTGTCGGCTATGGAGGAAGAAAAATACACCATTGCTCAGGCAAATACCGAATTGAATGAGGATGGTACCTTCGCGGGAGACCTGATTGACTGCCGCGAGGCGGGAGAGCATCATGTCATTAAACCGGAAAATATTACCCTGATGGATGTGTCCCCTAAACAGGTTGTTTCCGTTGCCGCAGCGCTAATCCCGTTCCTGGAGAATGATGATGCGAACCGCGCGTTGATGGGATCAAACATGCAGCGTCAGGCCGTGCCTCTCTTAAAAGCGGAATCACCGTTTGTCGGGACGGGTATGGAACGGGTTGTCGCGCGCGATTCCGGGGCGTCTATTGTGGCGGACCGGGCCGGGATTATTGATCAGGTCGATGCCCGCCGTATTGTTATCCGGGTGAGCGAAGAAGTGGAAGATGGTACGTCCGGTGTGGATATCTACACATTGCGTAAATTCCAGCGTTCCAACCAGAATACCTGCATTAACCAGCGCCCCCTTGTGAAAGTGGGCGATATTGTCAAGCGCGGTGATGTGCTGGCGGATGGGCCGTCAACGGATATGGGCGAGCTTGCCCTTGGCCGTAACGTCCTTGTGGCCTTCATGCCGTGGAATGGCTATAACTTCGAAGATAGTATCCTCATTTCAGAACGGATTGTGAAAGACGACGTCTTTACTTCTATTCATATTGAAGAATTGCAGGTGATGGCGCGGGATACCAAGCTTGGCCCCGAAGACATCACCCGCGATATTCCCAATGTGGGCGAAGAGGGTCTGAAAAACCTTGATGAAGCGGGCATCGTCTATATCGGTGCCGAAGTTCATCCCGGTGATATTCTGGTGGGCAAGATCACCCCAAAAGGCGAAAGCCCAATGACGCCGGAAGAAAAACTTTTGCGGGCTATTTTTGGTGAAAAAGCGGCTGACGTACGTGATACGTCAATGCGCTTGTCACCGGGCGTTGCCGGTACCGTTGTTGAGGTTCGCGTCTTTAATCGTCATGGTATTGACAAGGATGAACGTTCTGTCGCTATCGAGCGGGAAGAAATTGAACGGCTCAGCAAAGACCGTGAAGACGAACAGGCTATTCTGGATCGCAGTATCTATGTTCGCCTTCGTCCAATGCTGCTCGGTAATATGGTTGCCAAGGGGCCCAATGATGTGACCAAAGGCGAAAATATCACAGATGATCTGCTGGATAATCTTGGTAAGGGCCTGTGGTGGCAGATTGCGGTTGATGATGAAAAAATCATGGAAAAAATTGATACTTTACATCAAAAATTCCAGGAAGACCGGGATCGTCTCAGAGCCCGCTTTGAAGAGAAAATCGGCAAATTGCAACGCGGGGATGAATTGCTTCCCGGCGTTCTGAAGATGGTTAAAGTCTTTGTTGCCGTGAAGCGTAAATTGCAACCGGGCGACAAAATGGCCGGACGCCATGGTAATAAAGGGGTTATTTCCCGGATTATGCCACAAGAAGACATGCCGTTCCTCGAAGATGGTACGCCGGTTGATATTGTGCTTAATCCGCTTGGTGTGCCGTCACGTATGAATGTGGGGCAGATTTTGGAAACTCACCTTGGTTGGGCATCGCGCTCACTCGGCGTTCAGGTATCTGCATTATTGGATAATTACAGCGCGGATGAAAAACAAAAAGCGGATTCATTACGGGATAAATTCAAAAAAGTTTATTCCAAAGAGCAGTATGATGCTGAAATCGCGCCGCTGAATGACGAAGATACGATCGAAATGTCAGGCAACCTGCGGGATGGTATCCCCATGGCAACGCCGGTTTTTGATGGGGCTAATGAGGCAAGTATCTGCGAGATGCTGGAAATGGCTGATGTGGATCCTTCAGGTCAGGTTGATCTTTATGATGGCCGTACCGGTGAAATGTTTGACCGTAAAGTGACTGTTGGTTACATCTATATGCTGAAGCTTCATCATCTGGTTGATGATAAAATTCATGCGCGGTCAATTGGGCCCTATTCACTCGTGACACAGCAGCCTCTGGGCGGAAAAGCCCAGTTTGGCGGCCAAAGATTTGGTGAGATGGAGGTATGGGCGCTTCAGGCTTATGGCGCGGCTTATACTTTGCAGGAAATGTTAACCGTTAAATCTGATGATGTGAATGGCCGGACAAAGGTCTATGAAGCCATTGTTCGCGGTGATGACAGTTTCGAAGCTGGCATTCCAGAATCATTCAATGTTCTGGTCAAGGAGATGAAGTCTCTTTGTCTGAATGTTGAACTTTTGACTGTCAACGATTAAACCGGAACTGAACAGGAGATAAAGGCTATGCGCCAAGAAGTTATGAATTTCTTCAACCCGGTTTCAAAACCGGAGACTTTTGATACTATCAAAATTACCATTGCCAGTGCCGAGCATATCAGGTCATGGTCTTTCGGGGAGATCAAAAAGCCTGAAACCATCAATTACCGGACGTTCAAGCCGGAAAAAGATGGCCTTTTTTGCGCCCGTATTTTCGGCCCGATGAAGGATTATGAATGTCTGTGCGGTAAATATAAGCGCATGAAATATCGCGGGATTACCTGCGAGAAATGCGGTGTGGAAGTAACCTTAAGCAAGGTTCGCCGCGACCGTATGGGGCATATTGAACTTGCGGCTCCTGTGGCGCATATCTGGTTTCTGAAATCTTTGCCGAGCCGGATTGGCCTCGTGCTTGACATGACGTTGAAAGATTTGGAACGGGTGCTTTATTTCGAATATTTCATTGTGACAGAGCCCGGACTGACAAGCCTGAAGATGAATCAACTTCTGTCCGAAGACGAATATGCCCGCGCTCAGGAAGAATTCGGTGATGATAGCTTTACCGCCGCCATTGGCGCCGAAGCCATTAAATTTTTGCTGGAGAATGTTGATCTGGAGCAGGCGCAGGCTGATCTGCGCAAAGAATTGGCGGAGACCAAATCTGAACTGAAACCAAAGAAAATCGTCAAGCGGCTGAAAGTGATAGAAGGGTTTCTTGATTCCGACAATCGCCCTGAATGGATGATTCTTGATATTCTGCCGGTTATTCCGCCGGAATTACGGCCTTTGGTGCCGTTGGACGGGGGGCGTTTTGCCACCTCTGACCTTAATGATTTATATCGCCGCGTGATTAACCGGAACAATCGCCTTAAACGTCTGATTGAACTGCGCGCGCCTGATATTATTGTACGTAACGAAAAACGTATGTTGCAGGAAGCTGTCGATGCTTTGTTTGACAATGGCCGGCGGGGCCGGGTTATTACGGGCGGTAATAAGCGTCCTTTGAAATCCCTGTCTGATATGCTGAAAGGCAAGCAGGGACGTTTCCGTCAAAATCTTCTGGGTAAGCGCGTGGATTATTCCGGACGTTCCGTGATCGTTGTGGGGCCTGAACTGATGCTTCATCAATGCGGGCTGCCAAAGAAAATGGCCCTTGAGCTATTCAAGCCGTTTATTTATGCGCGTCTTGACAAGTTGGGGATTGCGACGACCATTAAGCAGGCCAAGAAACTTGTGGAAAAAGAACGCCGCGAAGTATGGGACGTGCTGGATGTGGTCATCCGGGAACATCCGATTTTGCTTAACCGCGCGCCGACCCTCCACAGGCTTGGTATTCAGGCGTTCGAACCTGTGTTGATCGAGGGTAAAGCCATACAGCTTCACCCCTTGGTTTGCGCGGCCTTTAATGCTGACTTTGACGGGGACCAAATGGCGGTTCATGTGCCGCTCAGTCTGGAAGCACAGCTCGAAGCCCGCGTTTTGATGATGTCCACCAATAATATTCTAAGCCCCTCAAACGGCAAGCCAATCATTGTGCCGTCGCAGGATATCATTCTGGGTCTTTATTATATTACCCTCGATAAAGTGGGTGAGCCAGGCGAAGGTATGGTTTTCGCGGATATGGAAGAAATTGAACAGGCGCTATTTAACAAGGTTATTACCCTGCATAGTAAAATTACCGCCCGTTATCATACTGTGGATGAAAATTTTAACCCTATCACGGTTCGTGTGGAAAGCACGCCGGGCCGTATGCTGCTGGCCAGCCATCTGCCGAAACATCCTAATATTCCGTTTGATCTGATTAATCATAATCTGACCAAAAAAGATATTTCGGCCATCATTGATACGGTGTATCGTCATGCGGGTCAGAAAGAGACCGTGTTATTTGCCGATGCTATTATGCGCCTTGGTTTCCGCGAAGCCTGTAATGCGGGTATTTCTTTTGGTAAGGATGATATGATCATACCGGATGCCAAAGTTGGCATGATAGATGAAACAACTGCGGCTGTGAAGGAATTCGAAGCCCAGTATAATCAGGGCCTGATCACACAGGGCGAGAAATATAATAAAGTGGTCGATGCCTGGTCGCAATGTACCGACCGTGTGGCCGATGCCATGATGGCAGAAATCTCGAAAACCGGTGTCGATGAGAATGGCCGGACACTTGATATCAACTCTATTTATATGATGGCCGATTCCGGCGCGCGTGGTTCTGCGGCGCAGATGAAACAGCTTGCGGGTATGCGTGGCTTGATGGCCAAACCGTCTGGCGAAATTATTGAAAAGCCGATTATCTCTAACTTTAAAGAGGGGCTGAGTGTTCTTGAATATTTTAACTCCACCCATGGCGCGCGTAAGGGCCTTGCGGATACGGCGTTGAAAACGGCGAACTCCGGGTATCTTACCCGCCGCCTTGTGGATGTGTCACAGGATTGTGTCACGGTTGAAGAAGATTGCGGTACGCTGGAAGGCATCGATATTAATGAAGTTGCGGACGGCGGTGACGTGATTGTCTCCTTGGGGGATCGTATTCTGGGTCGCTGCGCGGCTGTGGATATTAAAGACCCCGTTAGCGGGGATGTTATTGTTGAAGCCGGCACGCATTTGGAAGAAGAAACGGTCGAAATCGTCGAAAGATCCGGCGTTGCCATCGTCAAGGTTCGCTCTGGATTGACCTGCGCGACACGCGGCGGCATCTGTTGCAAATGTTATGGCCGTGATTTGGCGCGGGGTATCCCGGTGAATTTGGGTGAATCAGTTGGTGTTATTGCGGCCCAGTCTATTGGTGAGCCGGGCACTCAGTTGACCATGCGAACCTTTCATATTGGTGGTACGGCATCCTCTGTGTCTGAGCAGTCAACCCATGAAGCCTCCCATGACGGTAAGATTAAACTCTTGAACCGTAACGTGGTTAAGGATTCAAAAGGTCGTCTGGTTGTGATGAGCCGTAACATGGAAGTTGTCATCGTTGATGAAGAGGGCCGTGAGCGGGTCACCTATAAAGTGCCCTTTGGCGGGCATCTGTTCAAAGATGACGGCGAAACGGTCATTCATGGTGACAAGCTTGTGGAATGGGATCCCTATACTTTGCCCATCATCACAGAGCGCGGCGGCCTTGTCCGTTATGTTGATTTGATGGAAGGTGTTTCCATCAGTGAAAATATTGATGAAGCGACCGGTATTGCCAGTAAAGTTGTTATTGACTGGCGTTCGCAGCCAAAAGGTTCTGATCTGCGACCCCGCATTACATTGCGTGATGACAATGATGAAGTTGTCGAACTGACCAATGGGACTGAGGCCCGTTATTTCATGTCCGTTGGTGCCATTCTGTCCGTAAATGACGGGGATGAGGTTCATGCGGGTGATGTGGTTGCGCGTATTCCGCGCGAAGCCTCAAAAACCAAGGACATCACCGGTGGTCTGCCGCGTGTGGCGGAATTATTCGAAGCGCGCCGTCCAAAAGATCATGCTATTATTGCGGATATCGATGGTTATGTTGAATTTGGCCGGGATTATAAAAACAAACGCCGGATCAGCATTCGTCCGAAGGATGAAGATGCGAGCCCTGCGGAATATTTGATTGCCAAGGGCAAGCATATTTCTGTTCAGGAAGGCGATTTTATCCGGCGCGGTGAATATCTCATTGACGGCAATCCTGCGCCCCATGATATCTTGAAGACAATGGGTGTTGAGGCGCTGGCCAATTATCTGGTTGATGAGGTTCAGGATGTTTATCGCCTTCAGGGCGTGGGCATCAACGACAAACATATCGAAGTGATTGTCCGTCAAATGTTGCAGAAGGTCGAGATTACTTCTTCCGGCGAATCAACCTTCCTGCTCGGCGAGCAGGTGGACCGTGAGGAATTCGAAGAATCCAACATAAAGGCCGAAGCCGCTGGCCGTATGCCGGCTAAGGGTGAACCGATTCTCTTGGGGATCACGAAAGCCTCGCTGCAGACGCGTTCATTCATCTCTGCGGCATCATTCCAGGAAACAACGCGGGTTCTTACCGAGGCTGCGGTCGCGGGCAAGAGCGATCATCTGGTTGGCTTGAAAGAGAATGTGATCGTGGGTCGTTTGATCCCGGCTGGTACGGGTTCAAAAATGCAGGAATTCCGCCAATTGGCCAAGGATCGTGATGACCTGATTAAGGCAGAAGGCAAGCCAGAAGCTGATATTCTGAATACGGTGGGTAAAGCTACGGCAGAATCAGCCTGATATAGGTAAATGTCGAGAGGCGGCCCTATGGTAAGGGGGTTTCTCGGTAAATAGAATGAAAATTTCAGGCCGGAAGGACAGTTTATGCTGTTTTTCCGGTCTTTTTTCATAAAATGAACTGTTCGCTCAAAGGATGAGATATTTTGCTTGACTGTTCATATATCCCTACATAGTATGCGCTCACTCTTTGAGGTCAGGTGGTAGACAAAAACAGTCTAAACGCTGTGCCTAAAAGCTCAGAGAACGAAAAAAATAGAGATTCTGTGAATGGCCGGGACGGGTTCGACCTGTTCTGTTGTTTTTTTTATGTAAAAAGCATGCTGTTCACTTTGTTGTATGCATTGTGATAAGACTTAAGGAATTAAGATGCCGACAATTAACCAGTTGGTTCGTAAACCACGCAAAGACAAGCCCGCACGTACTAAGGTGCCGGCACTGGAAGCCTGCCCGCAAAAACGCGGTGTGTGTACGCGTGTTTATACGACAACGCCTAAGAAGCCTAACTCTGCTCTTCGTAAGGTTGCCCGCGTGCGCCTGACGAATGGTTTTGAAGTTACAAGTTACATTCCGGGTGAAGGTCATAACCTTCAGGAGCATAGTGTTGTGCTCATACGCGGGGGCCGCGTAAAAGATTTACCGGGCGTGCGTTATCATGTACTTCGGGGTGTTTTGGATACGCAGGGCGTATCTGACCGCCGTCAAAGTCGCTCTAAATATGGTACAAAACGGCCGAAATAAAGGCCTGAGACAAAAAAGTGTTCGAGACCAGAAGGATTTAAGATATGTCGCGTCGTCACGCTGCTGAAAAACGTAAAGTACTTCCAGACCCAAAATTTGGTGATCTGGTTTTGACTAAATTTATCAACAACCTCATGGTTGATGGTAAGAAGTCTACTGCTGAGGGTATTGTGTATGGTGCTCTTGAAATGGTTAAGGTCAAATCCGGTCAGGATCCGATTGAAGTATTTCATCAGTCGTTGATTAATATCAAGCCCGCTGTTGAGGTTAAGTCTCGCCGCGTTGGCGGGGCAACCTATCAGGTTCCGATCGAAGTGCGGTCGGATCGTGCGCAGGCTCTGGCAATCCGCTGGCTGATTGATATGTCACGTAAGCGCAATGAAAACACCATGACAGAGCGTCTGGCGGGTGAATTGCTTGACGCGCTGAATAACCGCGGCGCTTCTGTAAAGAAACGCGAAGATACACATAAGATGGCAGATGCGAATAAAGCATTCTCTCATTATCGCTGGTAGTAGAAGGTTTAAAGGTTAATAAAAGATGGCACGTACTACTCCCCTTAAGGATTATCGCAATATCGGCATTATGGCCCATATTGATGCGGGTAAGACGACAACGACAGAGCGCATATTATATTATACCGGCGTCAGTCATAAAATAGGTGAAGTTCATGATGGTGCGGCCACTATGGACTGGATGGAGCAAGAGCAAGAGCGTGGAATAACCATTACCTCTGCGGCAACAACCTGTTTCTGGGATGATCATCGCATCAATATTATTGATACGCCGGGTCACGTTGACTTTACAATTGAAGTTGAGCGTTCACTGCGTGTGCTTGATGGTGCGGTCGCGGTTTTTGATTCTGTGGCTGGTGTTGAGCCGCAATCTGAAACTGTTTGGCGTCAGGCTGATAAATATGATGTGCCGCGCATGTGTTTCGTTAATAAAATGGATCGGATGGGCGCGGATTTTTTCCGCTGTGTTGATATGATCAAGGATCGCCTTGGTTCAAATGCGCTCGTGCTGCAATATCCCATTGGTTCTGAGGCAGAATATAAGGGTCATGTGGATCTGGTGAAAAATATTGGCATCATCTGGGAAGATGAGGAGATGGGCGCAAATTATTCCGAAGTGTCAATTCCTGCGAATATTGCTGACGATGTCGCCGCGTATCGTACCGAGATGCTGGATATGGTCGTTGAGCAAGACGAAGCCGTTATGGAAGCTTATCTGGAAGGTGAAGAGCCTTCTGTTGAAACGCTTAAGGCTTTGATCCGCAAGGGGACGATTGCGGGTCATTTTGTTCCGGTTTTGACAGGAACGGCCTTTAAGAACAAAGGTGTTCAGACGCTTTTGGATGCTGTTGTTGATTTTATGCCATCGCCGCTTGATATTAAAGACGTTGAAGGTGTTGCCGTTGATAGTGACGACTTTATGTCTCGTCCGGCATCGGATGATGCACCTTTCTCTGCTTTGGCCTTTAAGGTGATGACGGATCCATTTGTGGGTACCTTGACTTTTGCGCGTATCTATTCTGGAACGCTGGAAGCGGGAACGATGGTTATTAATTCTGTTAAGGGCCGCAAAGAGAAGGTTGGGCGTATGCTGCAAATGCATTCCAACTCTCGCGAAGATATTAAAGAAGCGCGCACGGGTGATATTGTGGCGCTTTGCGGGCTTAAGCAAACGACAACGGGCGACACTTTGTGTGATAGCCTTAAGCAGATCGTTCTGGAGCGCATGGAATTTCCAGATCCGGTTATTTCTGTTGCTGTTGAGCCAAAGACCAAAGTAGATCAGGAAAAAATGGGTATCGCACTGAACCGTCTGGCTCAGGAAGATCCAAGTTTCCGGGTTCGCTCAGACGAAGAAAGCGGCCAGACCGTGATTTCCGGAATGGGTGAGCTTCACCTTGATATTCTGGTTGATCGTATGAGACGCGAATTCGGTGTTGAGGCGAATGTTGGCGCGCCGCAAGTGGCTTATCGCGAATCTATCGCGCGGGAAGCTCATATTGATTATACCCACAAGAAACAATCTGGTGGTTCTGGTCAGTTTGGCCGTATTAAATTTACCATCACGCCAGGTGAGCGCGGTACGGGAATTCTTTTTCATGACGAAATCAAGGGCGGTAATATTCCAAAAGAATATATCCCCGGTGTTGAAAAAGGCATTAGAGATATCGCGGCGACGGGTGCCTTGATCGGCTTTCCGATTATTGATTTTAGCATTCGTCTGACTGACGGGGCTTACCATGATGTTGATAGTTCTGTAATGGCGTTTGAAATCGCGGGCCGGGCCGGCATGCGCGAAGCTGCAAGACAGGCGGGCATTAAAATTTT
This sequence comes from Alphaproteobacteria bacterium, assembly GCA_024280095.1. Taxonomy (GTDB): domain Bacteria; phylum Pseudomonadota; class Alphaproteobacteria; order Sphingomonadales; family Emcibacteraceae; genus Paremcibacter. Next base: position 11,404 of record JAJRQU010000025.1, read on the forward strand.
AGAACCAATGATGGAAGTCGAAGTTGTGACTCCTGAAGATTATATGGGTGATGTGATTGGTGACATTTCATCTCGTCGTGGTCAGATTTCAGGATCTGAAACGCGCGGGCCAAATACCGTAATTTCCGCAAAAGTGCCGCTGGCCAATATGTTTGGTTATGTGAATCAATTGCGGTCTTTCAGTCAGGGGCGGGCGACATACTCTATGCAGTTCGACCATTATGCTGAGGTGCCTCAAAGTGAGGTAGACAAGATTAAAGAGCAGTTTGCGTAAGTAAATATTAAATTTGAAACTAACTTTTCTCGTGAGGAAAAAGCGAGACGCTTGAATATAAGTGAGAAGGACTTAAAAAAATGGCTAAAGAGAAGTTTGAACGAAATAAGCCGCATTGTAACGTAGGGACAATCGGGCATGTTGATCATGGCAAGACGACCTTGACGGCAGCGATCACGAAAGTGCTTGCGGAATTTGGTGGTGCAGAGTTTGTTGATTTTGCGAATATTGACAAGGCGCCTGAAGAGCGTGAGCGGGGCATTACGATATCGACGTCCCATGTTGAATATGAGACTGATGCGCGTCATTATGCCCATGTTGATTGCCCGGGCCATGCGGATTATGTTAAGAATATGATCACGGGTGCGGCGCAGATGGACGGGGCGATATTGGTTGTGAATGCGGCTGATGGCCCGATGCCCCAGACCCGCGAGCATATTTTGCTTGCCCGTCAGGTTGGCGTTCCGGCGCTTGTTGTTTATCTGAACAAGGTTGATCAGGTTGATGATGAAGAGCTTCTTGAGCTTGTTGAGATGGAAATTCGTGAATTGCTATCCGAATATGATTTTCCGGGCGACGATATTCCGATTATTGCGGGTTCTGCTTTGGCGGCGCTTGAGGGCCGGGATGATGATATTGGCAAGGAGTCCATCATTAAGTTGATGAAGGCTGTTGACGAATATATCCCGCAGCCGGAGCGTGCCATTGAAGGCGCCTTCCTGATGCCGATTGAAGATGTATTCTCCATTTCCGGCCGGGGTACTGTTGTGACGGGGCGTGTTGAGCGCGGTATTGTCAAGGTTGGTGAAGAAGTTGAGATTGTTGGCGTTAAAGACACGGTGAAAACCACGGTTACCGGCGTTGAAATGTTCCGCAAGCTTTTGGATACAGGCGAGGCTGGTGATAACATCGGCGCGTTGATCCGGGGCGTTGCGCGCGAAGACGTTGAGCGCGGTCAGGTTCTGGCACATGTTGGCACCACGAAGCCGCATAAGAAGTTCAAAGCGGAAGCCTATATCCTGACGAAGGAAGAGGGCGGGCGTCATACGCCGTTTTTCACCAACTATCGGCCACAGTTTTACTTCC
>JAJRQU010000026.1 GCA_024280095.1 Alphaproteobacteria bacterium
AACGCCATTGATCAGGAAACCGCCTATGCCAATGATGAGGAACTGACCAACCGCCGCGCCCTTATGGCCAATGCCATGCAGGATCTGAACGAGCGCGAGCAACATATCCTGACCGAACGCCGCCTGAAAGATAGCCCCTCTACTCTCGAGGATTTGAGCAAAATTTATAACATCAGCCGCGAGCGCGTGCGCCAGATCGAAGTTCGCGCCTTCGAGAAACTCCAAAAAGCCATGCAAGCCGCCGCCAATGAATAGGCGCTGAAGGCATCATATTTATATGTTATGCGCAGCGTTAAACCTGTGCCAAGGCCTGTTCAAGGTCGGCCAGAATATCTTTTGCATTTTCCAGACCGGCGGAAATACGCACCAGGCCTTCGGTGATACCGTATTTCTCCCGCTCTTCCGGCGTATAGGGGGAATGGGTCATGGAGGCGGGATGTTCAACCAGCGTTTCCGCATCACCAAGGCTAACCGCAATTTTGCACAGCTTTAAAGAATTAAGAAATTTCAGGCCCGCATCATGGCCGCCGGTCAGCTCAAAGGCCACCATACCGCCAAAACGCGCCATTTGTGATTTGGCCAGTTCATGTTGATCGAATGAGGCCAGCCCCGGGAAATAAACCTTTGTGACTTTATCGCTCGCCTCCAATAAGTTGGCGACCTTTTCCGCATTATCACAATGACGCTCCATACGAAGTTCCAATGTTTTAAGGCCGCGCGAGATTAAAAAGGCATTCATGGGCGAAAGCACCGCGCCGGTCATATCCTTTAGGCCCACATAGCGGATCTGTTCCATATCTTCGGCGTTGGACAGGATAACACCCGCCATCAAATCGCCGTGCCCGCCCAGATATTTGGTCGCGCTATGGATCACAATATCCGCGCCGAGCCCAATGGGGTTTTGCAGATAAGGCGTCATATAGGTACTATCCACCACCACCTTGGCCCCCGCATCCTTAGCGATTTTTGAAATGGCCCGAATATCCACGATACGCATATTGGGGTTGGCCGGCGTTTCAAAATAGACAATGCGTGTTTTGCCTGAGATTTCGCGGGCAAGATTTTCCGGATTGCGCATATCCACATGGCGAACCGTAACGCCGAATTTCTCCAGCCCATGACGAAAATAAGCAAAGGTACAGCCATACAGGGTCTCATCCACCAGAATTTCATCACCGGGCGCAACAAATGTCCAAAAAACGCTTGTAATCGCCCCCATGCCGGACGCCACGGTAAGGCAGGCTTCCGCGCCTTCCAGATCAGCCAGTTTCAACTCCAGCTCATTCAGGGTTGGGTTGCCAAGGCGGCTATAGATATATCCGCCCTCTTCACCCGCAAAACGCGCGCCGCCTTGTTCTGCGGTATCAAACTCAAAGGTCGATGTCATATAAATCGGCGACGTTAACGCCCCATGAGGATCACTTTTATCACGCCCCGCATGAATGGCGCGGGTGGCAAAACCTTTCTTTATTTGATAGGGGGAGCTATCGTTCGCTACACGCTCACTACTTGAGCTCCCCCCGTGTCCGTGGGACACTCCCCCCTCTTTATTTGATAGGGAGGAGTTGTCGTTCGCCCGTATTTTGTTTGCGCTACCGCCGTCGACTACTTGAGCGCGAGGCGCGCTGCTTGAGCTCTTCGTGTTTTTCTTGTTATCGGATGACATGGCATACCTCATAAAATACTGTTACTATCAATTGAGTGATATTTTACGGCAAATTGGAATATATTGCTCTAAACTAAGATAAAACGAATATTATCACGATATATTGTTCAAAAACCGAAACAGATTTAAATAATATGCTCAAATTTAATAAAAAATTTTCTCCTCAATATGGTGAGGTAACAGAGGTCAGCCCCCTTATCCGCCGACTCGTCGCCCATAACCCCTCCCCCTTCACCTTTTATGGCACGGGAACTTATATTGTGGGAAAAGGGGGGGGAGCGAACTGCGAGAGCGGGGGGGCTCACGTAGCCCAAAGGGCGATAGACCACCCATCTAATATGAAAAAGAGAGCAAACCACAAAGAAGAAAGCGCACCAAATCGAAGTCCGGTACGGACTGAGACAAGGGCGACCGCCCGCCCGAGCCAATGCGAGGAAAGCCTAAGCGCAGCGCCGGCGACTGAGGCCAAACCAAAAAAGCCAACAGTCGCCATCATTGATCCGGGCCCGGCCATATCATCACATCTTCATGCGCTTGAAAAGTTTCTGGAACATGTCACGGTCAGTCATATTCTGGTCACCCATAACCATGTGGATCATTCCCCGGCGGCGGCACCATTGAAACAGATCACGGGGGCAGAGGTTTATGCCTTTGATACGGGCCAGCAGGCGGATATGGATAATCATGCCGAAGAAGGCCGCGACCGCCATTTCAAGCCCGACCATATTTTAAAAGACGGCGATGTGATCAAGGGCGATGGCTGGACGCTCGCGGCGGTGCATACCCCCGGCCATCTGTCCAATCACTTATGTTTTGCCTTAAGGGAAGAAAAGGCGCTTTTTACCGGCGATCATGTGATGGGCTGGTCAACCTCGGTCGTCTCTCAGCCCGACGGCGATATGAAGGATTATATTGCCAGCCTTGAAAAACTTCTCACCCGGGATGACCGGATTTATTACCCGACCCACGGCGGGCCTGTCAACGACCCCAAGCCCTTTGTCCGGGCCTTGATTGCCCATCGCCATAATCGGGAGCAACAAATCCTTGCGGCCATTGCGGACGGCGCGGTCACCATCCCGGCAATGGTCGCCGTGATCTATGCCGACATCCCCACCTATCTGCATCCCGCCGCCGCCAGCTCCGTCCTGTCCCACCTGATCCACATGGCCCATGATCGCCGCATCACATGTCAGGGCAAGATGGGTAAAGATGGGGTGTTTGGAGTGATTTGATTTTATGTTGATTTTTTGTCTTCAAACATTTTTGCTCTAAACCAGTAATGCTGCATAAGGTGGAGCCTCTCATCATAATCAATGATTTTTTTAAGATTTTGCAATTTTCTCTCATCACTTTTTTGATCTGAACTATATTTATATATAATTCGCGCTTGTAAGTTTCCTCCAAATCGCAATGAAATATATCCATCAAGTCCAAATGTGCATTTTGTAAATATTGCGGGATTAGTCTCATCACTATCTATATGGCTTACATGCTTAAATACCCGATTCACCAACTTCACTAATTTCTTAAAGTATTTGTCATCCCAAAACTTCCTAATTCTATCATTTTCTTTCTTATAATTCTTTGAAGAATCACTTTCATCTACAGGATAGCGTGCTTCATAAAGAACCATTGATTTTAATGTTTCAAATTTCTTTTCATCATCAAGATGAAAGGGAAAGTCGATCTCCTTAGCTATATTAAAGTAATTATGCTTAAAATATTGCCTCACTTCTTTCTTAAACAATATTTCTGGTGTATTTCTATAAACCTTTACCAATCCAGCCTTTAAATACATTTCAACGGCGTAACCTAAAAGAAGCATGGATGAACGGGACAGTCCGTACATTTCTTTCCATAATTTCATTTCAACCTTGTAATTATCTTCTTCTGGAGGATATTTTTTCCTTCTTCTCCGCCAAAGCTCCCTATTACATTTTGCTGCAGCTATCAAGCCATCTCCTTCATTAATCCATGACTGAGGGTCGCAAGTCCCTACACTTTTGTAATTTATTATTTTTACAGATGTTAATTTTGACATTTTCAGCCCCCCCCTATAATCAATTATCTCTTTTCAGTTTTCTGTAGTACTTTTTGTACTGTTCAATAGAGAGTATCATCATATATATTATATTTACTAGCTCCTTCCTCAACATCACTCTTTTCCTCCAATTTTGTTCTTGATTTGTTCTTATTTTTGAGTCTATAATATCAACCCTTTCCGTTATGAGAGACTCAAGATAACCATGCTCGAAATTCCCCAGAATCTTCGCCAGCATCTTCGCCAGCATCTTCGGTGGATGTATATTGACCTGAACAGCTATTTTGCCAGTGTCGAGCAGCAGCTTCAGCCTCATTTGCGTGGGCGGCCTGTGGCGGTGGTGCCCATGGCGGGGACGGACAGCACCTGTGCCATTGCCGCAAGTTACGAGGCCAAGGCCTATGGCATCAAAACCGGCACCATGATCTATGAGGCCCGGAAGCTCTGCCCTGATTTGCAGGTGGTGCCGGCCCGCCATGATAAATATGTCGACTTTCATCATCTGATCATGGCCGAAATTGACCGTCATATTCCGCTCACCAAAATCTGCTCCATTGATGAAGTTGCCTGCCGCCTCATGGGGGCGCAGCAGGAAAAAACCAATGCCCTCGCGCTGGCCCGCCGCATCAAGAAGGGCATCACGGATAATGTGGGTATCTGCCTGCGCACTTCCGTGGGGATCGGGCCCAACCGTTTTCTGTCCAAGGTGGCCAGCAATCTGCAAAAACCGGATGGCCTGACGGTGCTGGAGGCCCATGAATTGCCGGGCCGTCTGCTGGCGCTTAACTTGCGGGATCTGCCGGGCATTGGCCGCAAGATGGAACAGCGTCTGCGCAATGCGGGCATCACCAGCATGGAAAATTTCTGGAACCTGAACCCCAAACACGTCCGAAAAATATGGCATAGCGTGGCGGGCGAGCGTTTCTGGTATGCCCTGCGCGGCGTCGAAGTGACCGAGCCACAGGAAAGCAAACGCCACACCATCGGCCATAGTCATGTATTAGCGCCCGCCATGCGCCCCCGTGATGCCGCGCGGCTCATTGCCCGACGCCTGACCATTAAGGCGGCAACGCGCCTGCGCCGGGTTAAATTTTATGCGGGTTTTTATAATCTTTACGTGCGTTTTGATTGCCAAGGCAGCCCCGCAGAAACCAGATGGCAGGGGCATCTCAAACTTCCCGTCACGCAAAATAATTTTACCTTCCTCAAGGCTCTCAATGAGTTATGGCA
>JAJRQU010000027.1 GCA_024280095.1 Alphaproteobacteria bacterium
AGGTTGTAAATTCTTTAAAATCATTGAAAAATCGTCATCGCGATTGCCGGGTTATTCGTCGTCGTGGACGTACATATGTGATAAATAAAACCAATCGTCGCTTTAAAGCGCGCCAAGGTTAATACTCAAAATTTTCTGTTGACCTCGGTCAACAGTTAATAGGAGACCGTGCTTCCCCCCCAAGAGCACGGTCTTCTTCATTTTCGGGGCCATTTCATGCAAAATCATGTGCCATTTAATCCACCAATCAAAGCCATTATATTTGACGTTGGAAATGTATTGGTGCGCTGGGATCCGCGCTTGGCTTATGAGCCGCTTTTCAAAGGAAAACCGCAGGAATTAGATTTTTTCCTCTCAAAGGTTTGCACTTTGGAATGGCATACCAGACATGATCAGGGCGTGCCGTTCAGAGAAAATATAAGCTTTTTACAAAAACAATATCCAGAATATGCCCCTATGATCGCCGCCTATGATAATCAATGGGACAATATGTTTGGCGGCATTATCGAAGGAAGCGTTCAGATTTTGCAGCAATTGCATGATCAGAATTATCCTTTATTCGGCTTGACAAATTTCCCCGCCGAAAAATTTTCAGCCTTTAAACAAACTTATGGTTTTATGGATTTATTTCTGGATATAATTGTTTCAGGAGAGGAGAAAATCACCAAACCTGATCCCCGCATATATCAAATACTGCTGAATCGTACCGGCATTCCAGCGGCGCAAAGTCTCTTCATTGATGATCGTCAGGAAAATATAATCGCGGCCCGGAAACTGGAGTTCCAAACCCATCAATTCACCAGTCCTGAAAATTTACGAACATACTTGGTCAATCACCAAATAATTTCCCGGCAGGATATATGCCCTATGCCTTATGATACTTCTGAATGATAGCTCTGAATTCGCGCTATTCTCAGCACATTGGTTTTCCCGGGTGAGCCAAAAGGCATGCCTGCCGTAATCACAATTCTGTCATTCAGCCGCGCAAAATTATGCTGCAGGCAAATTTGACACGCCTTATCAATCATGTCCTGAAAATTCACGGCATCTTTTGTATGAACGCAGTTCAATCCCCAGACCATGGTCAATCGGCGCGCCGTCATTTGATTGGGTGTCAGAACCAATAGAGGCGTATTAGGACGCTCCCGTGCCGCCCTGATCGCCGTTGAGCCGGATGTGGTATAGGTTACAATCGCCGCAGCCTCCAATGTCGTCGCAACCTGCTTCGCCGCAGAACTCAAGGCATCGGCAGAAGTAGGTTCAAGTCTGATTTCCTCTTTTCCCTGCGCTCTTCTATAACTGGGTTCCTGCTCCACTTTTCTGGCAATCCGGTCCATATAGCTTACGGCCTCAACCGGATAGTCGCCGGCGGCTGATTCAGCGGATAACATGATGGCATCTGTACCGTCAAATACCGCATTGGCCACATCAGAAACCTCTGCGCGGGTTGGGACTGGACTGGTAATCATACTTTCCAGCATTTGTGTCGCCACCACAACCGGCTTTCCGGCCCTTCGCGCGTGCCGGATGATTTTTTTCTGTTTTGCCGGCACTTCTTCCATGGGCATTTCGACCCCCATATCCCCGCGCGCAACCATCACCGCATCCGCGAGCGCGATGATCTCATCCAAGGCATATAAAGCTGCCGGTTTCTCTAATTTGGCCATAATAGAAGCATTGCCGCCAATGATTTTTCTGGCTTCCTCAACATCCTCCGGCCTTTGAACAAAAGACAGCGCAACCCAGTCAACACCGAGGCTCAATACAAAATCCAGATCCTTTTTATCTTTTTTGGTTAAGGCGGATAACGGCAGAATAGCACTGGGTACATTCACCCCTTTACGATTGGAAATAACGCCGCCTACGGTGACCTCCGTTATAATTTTATTATCTTCTACCTTGTTGATTTTTAACCTGATCTTACCATCATCAAGCAACAGGTCCGTTCCCTTTTCCACCACCTGATAAATTTCCGGATGCGGCAGACAAACCCGATGTTCTGTCCCCGGCGTATCATCCATATCAAGAATAAACTCTTTGCCTTTGACCAATGCAACTTTATCACCGTCAAATACCCCAACGCGCAATTTTGGCCCTTGCAGGTCGGCCATTATTCCTATGGCACGGCCTGTCATATTCTCGACTTCACGAATTGCCGAATGCATTTGGCTAATATCGCTGTGGTTGCCATGGCTCATATTAAGCCGAAAGACATCGGCGCCGGCATCTGATAGTTTTTTGATGATTTCAACGTCCGAACTCGACGGCCCTAAAGTAGCAATTATTCTGGTGCAGCGTTGGCGATGCATATTCTATCTTCCAATATTATGGGTTATCATAGCAATTATTTGAGATCATTTTCTAACATAATAAACTAGTCCCGTGAATATATTATATGAGTGTTTTGAAATTTACATTATTATGGGTTAATTCTTATGGAATTTTCCGATAAATATTGTTTTTTACCTTTAAGACCTTAAATATAATAAGCATCATGGGTCACATTTTTAACAAGGCAAATATTTGTGTTTAAAAATTCACATACTTCAGTAGATTATGGGTCCAATCATGCCTATGAAGTCCTCAATGCTACGGGCGCGGCCAATATCATCTTAATCTGCGAACATGCCAGTAATTATATCCCCCCTGAATATTATAATCTGGGGCTGGATATGGATTTTCTAGACAAACATATTGCCTGGGATATTGGCATGGCACAATTGACCCGGCAATTATCCGCGCGCCTGAATGCTCCGGCAATCATGGCCAGATTCTCACGATTGTTAATTGACCCCAACCGCGAAGAAGATCATAAAACCCTGATTCCCACTGTCAGCGATAACATTACAATTCCAAAAAACCAAACACTGTCCCATAAAGAAATCAAAAGCCGCAAGGATCGTTTTTATCATGCCTTCCATGATCGGACAGAAATATTGGTTAAGGACAAAATACAATCGGGCAAAGTGCCGCTCATTTGCGGTATGCACAGCTTTACCCCGCACATGAAGGGGCAACATCGACCATGGCAGGCAGGCATGTTATGGAATAAGGATCCGCGCCTTGCCATGGCTTTGATACACCATCTGACAGCAAGGGGCTATACCGTCGGCGACAACCAGCCTTACTCTGGCCGGGATCTGTTTTTTACCATGAACCGCCATGGTCATGACCATGGCGCGCCCCATGTTACCATAGAAATCCGGCAGGATGAAGTAAGCAGCCAGAGCGGCATTGATCTCTGGGCTGATATTTTAACCGATGACCTGACAAAGATCGCGCAGGACGAACAATTAAGAACCTTCAAAAAATATTAACCTATAAGGAGATCAGCAATGGATCATCAAAGCCGTATCGAAATTGAGGCCGCCGCCTTCAGAAGGCTCCTCTCTCACCTTGCCAAGCGAACCGATGCTCAGAATATCGACCTCATGGGGCTTTCGGGTTTTTGCCGCAATTGCCTTGCCAACTGGTATCAGGATGCCGCGCAGGAAAAAGGGATTACCCTTGATAAAGCGGAGGCCCGCGAAATAATTTATGGCATGCCCTATGCGGACTGGGTTAAAAATCACCAGAGCACCGCGAGCCCTGAACAGATGCAATTGATGGAAGAAAGCCTGAAAAAAAATAAGGAAATGTAATTATTATTTTTCAGGTTGCGAAACTTTCCCCTGCCCGATATTGTGCAGCCAAATTTAACTCAAGAGGAATATTTATGACGGATGTTAATGGTATTGCGCAGGATGTATTGCGGTCTTTTGTCGAACGTATAGAAAGACTGGAAGAAGAAAAGAAGAATATGACGGACGACATCAAGGACGTTTATTCAGAGGCTAAATCCTCTGGCTTTGACGTGAAAATCATGCGGCAAATCGTCAGGATGCGTAAAATGGAAGATCACGAAAGACAAGAACATGAAGCCCTTATTGACCTCTATGCCCATGCGCTCGGCATGTTGCGCGGCTAACCATTTACCTTAACTAAGAGAAACAAGACGCTTTAATTGCGTCTTTTTTTCTTTGCCTAATCTTTTTTACCCGCATTAATCGCATCTACGATTTTTTGGGTATTAGCATCAGACCTTGCGCCATTTATAACAATGATGGCGTGCAATACGGTAATTCCCCAGAGAATAAACCCGCCAATAAGTAAAAAGACCAACCCTAATATCCAAAAGACGGCATTGATAATGGCTTGAAAAATTTTACCCTGCATTAATAAGGCCAAGGGCGGGATTATAACGGCCAGTATATAAATCATGTTGCGATATCTCCTATTTTATCATAGGAGACAGTCTTGCAAATCCAATGCCGGATTTAAAGTGTTTTTATCATTAAAGTGAAAAGTCATTATTTCTTAACGGGCGGGTTCGGGCATCATGGATGACATATGTGGCATGCATGACAGCCCCCAGCCAAAATATTAAGCCCAAGACCCCCGGCGTCATAATGGCATAGGTCCATAACAGAGCATTAAATGCCGCATGCATTATCCTGCCATATAATAAAATACCAAGCGGCGGTATTAGCGCACCAAGCAAATATAATAACATAGCGCCTCCCTTTCAGGCTTTATGTTACCTGATCATTCTTCCTATTATCTAAAGAAAGGGCAAAAGTTTATTTAATTTATGTCCCCATCCAGCCCGAATTCAGCCACTTTGCGGTAGAGGGTAGAGCGTCCAACGCCCAGCCGGCGCGCAACTTCAGACATGCGTCCGTCATATTTTTTCATAGAAAAGCTGATCATGTCCCTTTCCACATCTTGAATGGCTCTGATGTCTCCGGTCTTATCAAGCGCAGATAGAATTGCCTCATGTTTGAAAATATTATCTCCATCTTCAAAGCAATCGCCAGCCTTTTCCCCCTGCGTGGTATTTTGCCTATGTGAAATAATCTGATTATTACTATTTTGGCGACTAGTGTTTAAATGTATTTGCGGGAAATCTACGCTGCTAATCATACTTCCCTCTGAGAGAATAACGGCTCTGAATAAGGCGTTTTCCAATTGCCGGACATTCCCCGGCCAGTTATATGACGTCAGCAAAGCCATGGCATCCGCCGCAATTTCCTTACTTGTGCAACCTTCAGATATACATATATTCTCAATAAAATATGGGATCAAACGTTCAATATCACCTTTTCTATCACGAAGGGGCGGCAATTGAATTGGGAAAATATTAAGCCGATAAAAAAGATCTTCTCGAAACTCACCCGATTTTACCATGTCTTTAAGTTTGCGGTTGGTGGCCGAGATCAGCCGAACATCAACATCAACCGGCTCATTGCTGCCCACCGGATCCACTTGACCTTCCTGAAGCACGCGCAGCAGTTTAACCTGCAAGTCCAAGGGCAGCTCGCCAATTTCATCAAGAAAGAGTGTGCCGCCGTCTGCCTCGACAAACTTGCCCGCATGCTTTTCCATGGCCCCGGTGAAAGCCCCTTTCTCATGACCAAAAAGAATGGATTCGACAAGGTTGCGCGGGATAGCCCCGCAATTGACCACCACAAAGGCCTTGCCGCTTCTATCACTTTCGCCCTGTATGGCTCTGGCAAAAACCTCCTTGCCGACACCGCTTTCCCCCTCCAGTAGGATCGGAATATGTGAAGCCGCGCCTTTTCTGGCCAAATCGATAACCTTGTTCATAACCTCGCTGCCCCCAATCAAATCTGAAAAATTCAATTGTCTGGCCCATTTTCGGTTTAATCGAGAGACTTCGCCCGAAAGCCTGTTCATGCGCAATACATTATCAATGGAAACCTTAAGACGGCCTACTTCTACGGGTTTTGATATGAAGTCAATGGCCCCGCCCCGTATAGCCTCCACCGCATTATCAATGCTGCTATGGCCGGTAAGGACAATAACCGGCAGATTCGGCAAGCTTTTCTTAATATGGCTTAAGACATCTTTTCCACTAATTTCCCCAAGAACCATATCAAGCAAAACAAGGTCAAAATTAATTGCCGTATCACGGGATAATATATCTATCGCATCATGGCCAGTTGCCGCTTCCTGCACTTCAAACCCGGCTTTATTCAGGGCAAGTTTCAGCATCTTCCTTTGATTTGGTTCGTCTTCTACGATTAAGATCAATTTTGTCATTGCACATCGTCATTTTTTTTATAATACTTGAAACCACATACAAAGAATATTTTCGTATGCGCGTTCAAATTTTTGGCCATATTCTTCTATTTATGTTTCTATATTGGCTCTAAAAGATAAAAAAATTACTAATTCTGTATCATTTTGACACAAAACATCACAATAAGGTAACAATGACACTTCAGCTCCCCCTAGATACATCACGTCTGCCCCTTTGGGACCTTACGGATCTTTATCCAGCCATGGACAGTCCGGAAATCCTGCAGGACTTTATCAGATTGGAAGAGGTTTCCGATGTTTTCCTGAAGCGTTACAAAGGCAAACTATCAGAGTTCAGCGCTAAAGAAATACTCGGTGCTGTCAAACAATATGAGGTCATGGAAGAGAGCACCGGCCGGATCATGAGCTATGCCGGACTTCTTAATGCGGGGGACATCATTGATACGAATATCACCAAATTCTATCAATCCTGTCACGAAAGAATAACGCAGATCACAACAAAAACCCTGTTTTGTACGCTTGAATTAAACCGCATAGATCAGGAAAAAATTGATCAATGGCTCAAAGATTTGCAAGAATTAGCACGCTACCGTCCGTGGTTCGAAACCATTCGTCAATATCGGCCCCATCAATTAGAGGACAAGCTGGAAGAAATTTTACTTGATAAGTCTGTTGCGGGCCGCGCCGCGTGGGTTCGGCTATTCGATGAAACAATGGCAAATTTAAAATTCGACTATATCGACCCCAATAATAATGCAACGAAATCCATCGGTACAGAAGAAGCCCTGGATTTATTAACCGACACTCAGGAAAGCATTAGAAAATCTGCCGCCAATTGCCTTTCAGTCACCTTCAAAAATAATATCCGCCTCTTCACCCATATCACCAATACCCTTGCCAAGGACAAAGAAATTGAAGACCGCTGGCGGCATTTTGAGGGCCCCGGCTCATCGCGCCACTTATCAAACCAACTTGAAAAAGAAGTGGTTGATGCTTTGGTCACGGCGGTTAAAAAGTCATATCCGCGCTTGTCGCATCGCTATTACCAGATGAAGGCAAAATGGCTTGGCGCAGAAAAACTCGATTGGTGGGACCGCAATGCCCCCTTGCCGGATAGTGATCATAAAATCCATCAATGGCCCGATGCCCAAAAAATAGTTTTGGAGGCCCTGGATCAATTTTCTCCTGAAATGGCGACAATCGGAGGCAGGTTTTTTGAAAATAACTGGATAGATGCCCCCATTCGGGACGGCAAGTCACCGGGGGCCTTTGCCCATCCCACGGTGCCAAGCGTTCATCCTTATCTCCTCCTGAATTATCTGGGTAAAACCCGTGACGTCATGACGCTGGCCCATGAGCTTGGCCACGGCATCCATCAGGTTCTGGCAGGGCCCCAAGGCGCGCTTCTTGCCGATACGCCGCTAACGCTGGCCGAAACCGCAAGTGTTTTTGGTGAAATGCTGACATTCCAATCTCTGCTGTCAAAAGAACAGGATAGCAAGCGCAGAAAAACCATCATGGCGGCCAAAGTAGAAGATATGCTCAATACAGTTGTGCGCCAAGTGGCCTTTTACGATTTCGAGACACAGGTTCATGCGGCCCGAAAAAATGGCGAACTTTCCGCAGACGATATTGGGGACATATGGATGGCTGTTCAAAAGGAAAGCTTGGGAGATACCATAAAATTTGATGATAATTACCGTAATTTCTGGTGTTATATTCCCCATTTTATTCATTCGCCATTTTACGTATATGCCTATGCCTTTGGCGATTGTCTGGTCAACTCACTTTACGCAAATTATCAAAATAGCCCGGATGGCTTTCAGGAAAAATACATTCATATGCTACGGGCCGGAGGAAGCCTGCGCCATAAAGACCTATTGAAGCCCTTTGGCCTTGATGCCAACAATCCAGACTTCTGGGAAACAGGCTTGACCATGATAAGTGATTTAATTGAAGAAATAGAAAAATTATAAAGAGAGGAAACGATATGAAGCTTGCCATACCGAAAGAACGTCGTCCCCATGAAAGGCGCGTTGCGGCCACGCCTGATACTGTCAAGAAGCTTATTTCACTTGGGCTTGATGTTATTGTCGAAAAAGATGCGGGCCTCATGAGCAGTATTCCCGACAGCGAATATGTCTCTGCCGGCGCAAAAATAGCGGCGGATGCTGCAGAGACCTACGCCGATGCGGATGTGATATTTAAAGTCCAACGCCCGCTTCATGCTGCGGAAGGCGATATTGATGAAATGGCTCTGATTAAACCGGGAGCAATATTGATTGCGATCTTGTCGCCTCTTTCAGACGGGGCAACGGTTGATGCCTATGCCAAAGGCAATATCACCGCCTTTGCCATGGAATTCATGCCGCGCATCACGCGGGCGCAAAGCATGGATGTTCTGTCATCCCAGTCAAATCTGGCCGGCTACAGGGCGGTCATTGATGCGGCTTATGAATTTTCCCGCGCCTATCCCATGATGATGACCGCAGCAGGCACCGTTGCGCCGGCCAAGATATTGGTCATGGGCACAGGCGTTGCCGGACTTCAGGCCATTGCCACGGCCAAACGCATGGGGGCCGTGGTATCCGCCACAGACGTTCGCGCGGCAGCTAAAGAACAGGTGGAAAGTCTTGGCGGTAAATTCGTTATGGTGGAAAGCACAGAAACCGGCGAAACCGAAGGCGGCTATGCCAAGGAAATGAGTGATGAGTATAAGGAAAAGCAAGCCGCGTTAATTGCCGCCACCATCGCCAAACAGGATATCGCCATCACGACAGCCCTTATTCCGGGGCGTCCGGCACCAACCCTGATTACAAAAGAAATGGTTCAAAGCATGAAGCCGGGGTCTGTCATCATTGATCTTGCCGTGGAAAGCGGCGGCAATTGTGAATTATCGCAAGCCGGAAAAATCGTTCTTGAGAGCGGCGTCAAAATCATTGGTCATCATAATGTTCCAAGCCGCGTCGCCACGGATGCCAGTGCGCTCTATGCCAAGAACCTGCTGAATTTTATCACGCCGCTTATGGACAGTGACAATAAAACGCTCAATATTGATTGGGAAGATGAAATTATTGTTGGCACCTTGCTCACCAAAGATGGTGCCATCGTCAATGCCAACTTCAATGAACGCCTAACAGGAGGAAAATAAGATGGACTTAACCCAACAAGTTGCTGACGCCGCAACACATGCGGCAACCGTCAGCCCGTTCCTATCCCAACTCTCTTTATTCGTCTTGGCAATTTTTGTCGGATATTACGTGGTGTGGAGCGTGACCCCTGCCCTTCATACCCCGCTTATGGCGGTC
>JAJRQU010000028.1 GCA_024280095.1 Alphaproteobacteria bacterium
CCTATTCTCCAGACCTCAATCCGATCGAAATGATGTTCTCAAACCTCAAAGCAATGCTGAGACAGCCCGCACACAGCACCGTTGCAGGATTATGGGAAGAAATCGCGAGGATAATCGACAGTATTATGCCGCAAGAATGTATGAACTATTTCGAAAAAGCAGGATATAATGCAAATTAAAATGAAAATGCTCTAGTGTCCTGAATCTAAAGTCCGTCACATAATGTTTGTTTATTTCTTTGGCAGAACCGTTTGATGGAAGCGAGGATTTCATCGGCTGTTTTTGTCCATTTGTATGGTTTTGGGTTTTGGTTGTGTGTGTCGATAAAATTCTTGATGTCAACCTCAAGCTCCTTTGCCGAAGTATGAACCGCACGCTGAAGTTTCTTGCGGGTGAGTTCGGCGAACCCCAATATCCAATCTGGCAACCTGATTGATCCATGAAGCCGATGTCGGTGTAAAGTGAATATGCCAGTGCCGACGGCGCGCCAGCCAGTTTTTGACCTCAGCCGTTTTATGCGTGGCATAATTATCCATGACAATATGTACATCAAGACCCTCAGGCACATTGGCGTCGATCTTTTTGAGAAAATTCAAAAACTCTTTGGAGCGGTGGCGTTTGTAACATTTGCCAATGACGTGTCCGGTAGCAATATCAAGCGCTGCAAACAAGCTTGTCGTGCCATGGCGGATATAATTGTTGGTCTGACGCTCGGGGATGCCCGGCAGCATCGGCAGAACAGGTTGCTCACGATCCAGCGCCTGTATCTGGCTCTTCTCATCAACACAAAGCACCAGCGCGTGATTGGGCGGCGACATATACAGCCCGACAATGTCACGAACTTTATCGACGAACAACGGGTCTGTTGAGAGCTTGAAGCGCTCCATGCGGTGGGGTTGCAAGCCAAAGGCCTGCCATATCCGGCGGATTGTCGTGTGTGACAGGCCAACCACTTTCGCCATCGAGCGGATCGACCAATGGGTTGCATCAGCGGGGGTTGAATAGAGCGTGCGCTCAACGACAGCCGCGACCTCATCATCGGCAATCGTGCGAGGGCGGCCCGGGCGCGGCTCATCAAACAACCCTTCAACACGCTCAGCAACAAAGCGTTTGCGCCACTTCGCTGCCGTCTGATGATGAATGGACAGCTTCCGGGCAATCTCAACATTGCTCAGGCCATCTGCACAAAGAAGCACAACCTGACAACGCTGGGAAAAACTCCGGCCAACCGTATGGCGGCGAAGTTGGCGCGATAAATACCCGTGCTCTTCATCTGTTAATGTTACCGGGATCGTTGGTCGACCTCTGCCTCTTGTCATGCCATAAAACTCCATATGAGAATCAAAGAATGCACATAGCACAGATACTATAAATATACGAACTATTTCAGTTCCATGACACTAATGTGATTATGATTGCAGCCACGCTAGGGATCATTGTTGGTGTTATATGGGGTTGGAAAAATGGAGGAGGCCTCTCTACCATAAGAATTCCTTTTGGACCGTTCTTAAGTTTAGCCATATGGATAACTTGGTTATATGGTTCTATTGTCCTAAATTAAATGTAAATATGGGGGGTATTGGAAAAACCGTCCTAAATTAGACAGCGCGTTACAGTTAATGTGTCAAAGCCGGCGAAACAAATGGCATAATTTGTCGGTTTACTTCAAATATCCCGAACCAATCCGCAAAGTGACTTACACGACAAACGCCTTGGAGGCCGTCCATCGCCAGTTCCGCAGGCTGACCAAAACCAAGGGTGCTTTCCCTATTCAAAACTGGAATTTTACATTGTGGCAATTGGCTATATATTTTAAAGGTCGTCTAGATGAAGTACTGGACATCTGAATGACTAACCTGACACAAAATAATGAACGCCCTCTTTTATAACCCCAAACGGCAACAAAAATGGAAACTCAAAGGTGTCTTAAGAAAACAGGGATAAATCAATGTATCTTTTTGACGTAAATCAATTTAGCTCGGTTAGAGAAATTCTATTCCTTCTTAATCTTTAAGCGAGTGAAATATTGGAGTGCCCAAGCTAGAATGCTGTCTAATGTAACCACCTTTACGACGTTTATTATACAAGCATTATTAATACTTATGTTTGCATTATGTTGTTCGGCATTTGCGGCACCGGGCGACCTTGAAAAATATTTATCCAAGGTGCCGGCAAAAACTATTTTCCCCCTTGCGGATGGTTACGGTACTCTGATTGAGAACGGTCAGGTTTCGTCTGTCTTGAAAGATGGCGAGGTCATCGGCTATGTCTTTTTAAATACGGATTTTGTTGGCGCCATTGGCTATTCGGGAAAACCGATCATGGTTTTGATTGGCATGGATGGGGATGGGCGAATTTCAGGGGCCCGTCTGGTTGATCATTCTGAACCCATTATCCTTGCTGGTATCCCGGAGCAGAAAATTATTGATTTTATTGATGGTTATCAGGCTATCAACATATTGAAACTTGCCAGAGAAAAGGGCGGTGAGCCGCCGCCTGTGGATATCGTATCAGGAGCAACGGTGACGATAATGGTTATTGACGACACCATTAAGCGGGCATCGGTACGGGCAGCGCGACTTTTGGGTCTTGGCGGATTAACCAGAGAGAATCAAACGGCCAAGGCCGTCAAAACGTTGATCCCCGGGGAGCTTCAGGTATTGGACTGGGAAACTCTTCTGGGCGATGGCTCGGTTCGCCGTTTGCGTCTGTCAAATGGGATGGTAAATCAGAGCTGTATCGAACAAGGAAACCCACGGGCGATCGCCCGGCCGGAAGATGGCGCGGATGAGGAGATATTCATTGATTTATATGTGGCCTCTCTTGCGGTGCCAACCATTGCCAGAAGCCTGCTCGGAAAATGGGAGTATCGCAATTATCAAAAACGGATCATAGAAGGCCAGCAGGCTTTTATTGTCATGGGAAAGGGGCATTATTCTTTTCGGGGGTCGGGTTATGTGCGCGGGGGTATTTTCGATCGAATACAGGTGGTGCAGGGGGAAGAAGGATTCCGCTTTAATGACCATGGTTATAAAAATCTTGGTGAGGCCCTGGCCCCTGGAGCCCCTGATTTCAGAGAAGTGGCTTTGTTCTATACTCCGCCTGGGGCCATTTTTAATCCGGCGGATGGCTGGCAACTGCAATTGCTGGTACAGCGGGCCATTGGTGCTTTGGAGAAGGTGTTCATCGCTTATGAACTAAGCTATCAGCTTCCAGATCAATATGTGAAGGTCGAGAAACCTGCCATACACATCAGCGCAGAGGCCAAAGAAGCACAGGCGGTTAACGATTTATGGAAGCGGATGTGGAAGGCAAAAATAGTGGATATTTCCATCCTGTTGCTGGCGATCCTCCTGCTGACGGCTTTATTCTTTTCCCAGAACCAACTGGTGAAATATCGGGCCCTTACCGATAGGGTCAGGCTTGGGTTTCTCATATTCACACTGTTTTATATAGGGTTTTATGCGCAGGCACAGTTATCTGTGGTTAATATATTAGTCTTTGTGAGCGCCCTTTTGTCTGGTTTCAGGTGGGAATTTTTCCTCATGGAGCCGATGATCTTCATTCTATGGTGTTCTGTGGCGGCCTCGTTACTTTTCTGGGGGCGTGGTGCTTTCTGTGGCTGGCTATGTCCATTTGGCGCCTTACAGGAACTGACCAACAAAATAGCCAGATATTTCAAGGTGCCTCAGATCACCGTACCCTGGTGGCTGCATGAGCGGCTCTGGCCATTGAAATATATGATCTTCCTCG
>JAJRQU010000029.1 GCA_024280095.1 Alphaproteobacteria bacterium
ATAAAAACAGGCCATATTAAGGCCGCTCAGGCTCTCTATAATCATATAGAGAAGGAAACTTCAGGTTTTCAAAAGGACAGAATAGGCGGGGATGATAGCTCTTTATATATGGATCATACGGTAATTCGTTCCATGCTGGCCGCCTATGCCGGTCTGCCATTAAGCAGCGAGGTGATTTCTTTAGTATCCAATGAAATCAATAATATTGAGGATGTTGAATCCAGTATGATTGGCTTTTATAATAACATGCTTTGCCTTGCTAAATATCAACGGGCTGATTTTTCCGAAGCTTGGTATCACGGGCAGGAATCTGCAAGTTATTATAAAAAAATAGGCTCTGAATATGGCAATATATTCATTGATTTTCACTTTGGTGCCATTGCCATGGCGCAGGGAAAAGCCTCTGAGGCCTTTGACTATATTTCAAGGGCTTCAAGAAATGCACATCGTTTCTTTCCAACAGATAAAGAACCCCGCTTAATTGGAGAAATATTAACGGCGGAATTAAAGCTTGAAAAAAATGATATAAAAAAATTGAACGGAAAATTTGAAGATATCACCAAGCGTTTGTACGAAAGTGAGGCATGGTTTGATATTTATGCTGTCGCCTATAGTGTTGCTGTGGAAATAATCAAAGAACAGGGCGTTAAGGATACAGAAGAATTCTTGAGGGATGCCATAGAGCGTGCCGAAGAAAAAGGCCTTTCAAAACTGATTAGCTTCCTCGTGGCCTTGCAGGTTCATATCCTTATTACTGATGGGCAGAATGATAAGGCGCAATTGCTTTATGACAAGTCTGACATTCCAAAGACCATAGACGAAATTTTTAATCTTGAAAATAATTCCTGGAGAGAAGTGGAAATATATTCGTTTTGTTTTATTTTGATCAAGATGACGACATCTGCTTTTGATGAAGCGCGAATAGTTCTGTCTACATTTCTGGCTTTTTCTGAAAAAAACAACCTTATTCGTTCTCTTATTCGTTGTTTGGTTTTTGCCGCAAGGTTGGAGGATAGTGCCAATGATAATGCTCTGGCTAATTCTTATTTAGAGAAGGCCTTAAAACAGTCCCTTCAAAATGATTATATCAGGCCATTCATCCGTGGCGGGGAACAAATAAAAAATCTTCTTATGGGGTTTAAAAATATAGAGAGCAATGATAAGGAGCTGATATTTCAGGCCGATAAGATCATCTCTCAGTTTCGACACGCCCGGAATTCTGATATGCCAGAAATCATATTTAGCCAAAAAGAGATTGAAATATTGCAAGGGCTTAATCAGGGTCTGCAGGATAAAATGATTGCGCTGAACTTGGGAGTTACACCGCATGCCGTGCGTTATCACCTTAAAAAAATCTATGTAAAAACCAGGGCGACAAACCGCATTCAGGCCGTTAACAGGGCAAAAGAACTTTGCGTTATAAAAAATAGTATCTAAAAAATAACAATCATTTTAAACAACAAAAATACTATTCATTTGAGTAGTCATGGCTACCGTTCAGGGTAAGCTTATCACTACTCAATATTTATCGTTCCTACTTTCCATACGCTTTGTTTTCGAACCGTGAACCTGTCAATATACTTGCAAGTATTATAAGAAAACGGGAAGGAAATAATTCTTATGTCAATTGTGATCCACCTCATAACGCCCATCATTACAAAAGGTATCCGTACGCTTGATGATATCGCCGAATATGCCAGTGGTGATGTTGAATTTCGGCACTCTTTGCTCGACAAAGGCCCTTCATCCATTGAATCTGAATATGATGAGGCCCTTGCTATCCCCGACACAATTCAAAAAGCCATAGAAGCAGAGGAGGCGGGGGCTGATGCCATTGTAATAGATTGTATGGGCGACCCGGGGTTAAAAGCCGTTCGTGAGCTTGTCTCCATCCCCGTGCTTGGTCCTGCGGAAACGAGTATGCATGCTGCCGCGATGATGGGGCGGACTTTTACGGTTGTAACTGTTCTGGATGGCGTGGTGCCCATGCTTCATAATCTGGCAAAAATATATGGAACAGCGGAGAAAATGATTTCTATCCGGGTCATCAATTTACCCGTTCTGGAGATTGAGAAGAATTTTGAAAAGGCACAGAGGATGTTGGCTCAAGCATCGCTTACGGCAATAAAGGACGATGGAGCAGATGTTATTATTCTAGGATGCACAGGCTTTCTTGGCTGTGCTGAGAAAATAACAGAACTTCTTGAATCCAATGGTTTGGATGTTCCCGTGATTGATCCGATACCCCTTACGGTCATGACCGCCGTAGCCTTCGCAAAAACAGGTTTGCGTCATAGCAAGAAAACTTATGCGTCGCCAAGAGAAAAGTTAATAGTAGGTTATTAATGGTTAAATAAGGGAGGTTATATCTGATTTTTCATGCGGAAATATATCAATATCTACTAATATTAGTAGCATCATGGAAGGTCAGTATAAAATCGTTGCCTACTTGTTTTTCTTATAATCTATCATCATTACGATTTGCAATTAGGCTTACTGAAATACAAAATATTACAGAGATAAAATTAATAAATAGCCATTCTCATATTTGAATATTGCTATTACACAGGGAGAAGTAAATTGTCTATATCACTTAGAAATACATTGGCATTCACGACCTGCCTTGCTGCTATTACAGCATTCGCGCCGGCGGCATTTTCACAAGAAGAGCAGGCGGAGGACTCATTCAGTCTTGAGGAAATTATCGTTACTGCTCGTAAGCGTTCAGAAAGCCTGCAATCCACACCAATAGCAATATCTGCATTTAATGCACAGGCGCTAGAGAACAGAGGCGCTGTAAATATCAATGATATCACTAACTTTGTTCCCAATATGCAATATTCCGCTGCGGCTTCTGGAACGGTGGGGGCCTCGTCTATAGCTCTGCGTGGTATCGGCCAGAGCGATTTCATCACGACAACAGAACCCGGCGTCGGGCTTTATCTTGATGGGGTTTATCTTGCGCGGGTAACCGGGGCCGCCCTTGATCTGGCTGATATTGAGCGTGTTGAAGTTCTTCGTGGGCCGCAGGGCACACTCTTTGGCCGCAATACAATCGGGGGGGCCATAAATGTCATCACAAAAAAGCCTTCGGGTGAATTTAATGGCAATGCACAGCTGACCCTGGGCAATAACAATCGTTTTAACGGCCGGTTTTCCATGGATTTCCCGATAATTGATGATGTTCTGTCTGGCCGGGTTTCCTTCTTATCAAAAAACAGCGATGGATATGGATTTGATTCAGACCCCGCGGGTGGTGGTGGAAATCTGGCCGTCGAGAATGATATAGCCGGACGGGCGCAATTATTATTTACCCCAAAAGAGAATGTGTCCTTTTTATTCTCCGCAGATCACACACGTCGGCGGGGAACGGTCATGCCCCATGGCCGGTCTGCCTCAACAATCCCCGGAGATATTTCTTTACTTCCCAAAGATGACCCGGATCTTGTGCGCTTAAGTGCGCCAATACAGGATGACCTTGATGTTACGGGTTTTGCCCTGACGACAGAAATTGGCATGGGAGAGGTAAATTTGAAATTAATCACCGCTTATCGTGAGCAATCCGGCCAGTCCGGGCAAGATTTTGATGGTGGGTCAGAACAAATTCTGGACCAGTTTATCACAAGTACGCAGGATCAGCTTAGTCAGGAAATTCAATTTACCGGCACGAGCCTGAATGATAAACTGGAATGGCTCGTTGGGGCTTATTATTTCAAGGAAAACGGACAGTTTGATTCCGAT
>JAJRQU010000030.1 GCA_024280095.1 Alphaproteobacteria bacterium
TACATTTGCTGGTGACTTATTTTGGGGAACTGCGTAAAGGTGCGGACAGAAAAAAAGCCACAATCGAAAGTCTGCGCATTAATTTTCAACCCGTTTTTCTCACATCTTTAACGACGGTTATCGGGTTTTTAAGCCTTAATTTTAATGACAGCCCGCCTTTTCGGGAGTTTGGTAATATTGCGGCCATGGGTGTGGTTGCCGCTTTCTTTCTTTCCATCACGATGCTGCCGGCATTAATGACGATTATCCCGATGAGGTTAAGAGACCACAAATCGTATGAAGACAGTTTTATGTCGCGTTATGTTGAATGGGTCGTGCATCATAAGAAAGTCATACTTATTGGTTCGCTGGCCGTTGTCGTGACATCGGCGGCCATGCTACCCAAACTTGTTTATAATGATCAGTTCGTTGATTTTTTCAGCACGAATGTTCAGTTTCGGCAGGATACGGATTTTCTTATGGATAATTTGACGGGCACATATACCATGGAATTCTCGATGCCTTCGGGCGAGGACGGCGGCATTGCCAATCCGGCGTATTTGGCAAAGCTGGAGGATTTTGCAAATTGGCTGCGCCTTCAACCAGAAGTGCGGCATATATTGTCTTTTACCGATGTCATGAAAAGACTGAATCAGAATTTGAATGGGGATGATCCTGAATTTTACCGTTTGCCGGATAATCGCCAATTGGCGGCGCAATATCTATTGCTTTATGAAATGTCTCTGCCCGTGGGCCTTGATTTGAATAACCAGATTGATGTCAGAAAATCTGCGACGCGCCTCACGGCTATATTGGGCAATATTAATACAGGTACGATGAAAGACCTGAAATACCGTTCAGAAAACTGGCTCAAGGAAAATTCACCGCCCGAAATGCAGCCGCGCGGGGCCACGAGCGTTAATCTGATTTTCGCCTTTCTGACCAAACGAACCTTTGATAGTATGTTTTGGGGAACAGGCTTTGCTTTTCTGTTGATTTCGGCTTGCCTCGTGATTGCCCTGCGTAATATTAAACTGGGTATTGTAAGCCTTGTCCCCAATATTATGCCGGCCATTGTCGCTTTTGGGTTATGGGCGATTATTAACGGCGAGCTTGGGATGTTTGCCGCAAGTGTAACGGCAACAGCACTGGGTTTGATTGTCGATTGCACCGTGCATTTTCTAAGTAAATATCAGCGCGGCAAACGCGAAAAAAACCTTCATGCGGAAGATGCGATACGCTATGCTTTTTCAATGGTTGGCACGGCTTTATGGGTGTCTTCGCTGGTATTAATCGTGGGTTTTAGCTCGCTTATGCTTTCGGATTTCTCCATGAATTCAAAGATGGGGGCCATGACGGCGATGATAATTGCTGTGGCTTTGATCATCGATTTTCTGTTATTGCCGGTTATTTTGTTATATGTTGATAAAAAGAAAGAATCCTCGAATGTATAAAATGGCTAAGAAAGTATTTTTTCCCCTATTGGTGGTCACCATGATAGCGCCCTATGGGGTAATGGCTCAGGCCAGAGCAGAAACACCCGAAGAAAAGGGGTTTGCCATCGCGGCGGAAATTGACAGAAGGGATGAAGGTTTTCAGGATACCGTTGCTATTCTGGAAATGACCCTAAGCAATCGGCAGGGCGCGAAAAGCCATCGCAAGCTGAAGATAAAGACCTTTGAAATGACAGGAGTTGGCGTGGGCGACAAGTCATTGGTTATTTTCGATAGCCCAAGAGATGTGAAGGGTACGGCTTTTCTCACCCATTCCAAGGTTCTTGACCCTGATGATCAGTGGATTTATCTGCCCGCCCTTGGCCGTATTAAAAGAATATCTTCCAGTAATAAATCCGGCCCTTTTATGGGAAGTGAATTTTCCTATGAAGATATGTCATCTCGAGAAGTCGGAAAATATAGCTATAAGTGGCTTCGCAATGAGCCCTGCGGCGAACTGATGTGTTATGTGATAGAAGCCTATCCGCAATATGAAAAATCAGGATATACCAAACTAACCTCCTGGATTGATATGACGGAATATAGAACGTGGAAAACAGAATTTTATAACCGTCGCGGTGACTTGTTTAAAATTCTTAAATTTTCAGATTATAAGTTATATCTGGATAAATATTGGCGGCCACGAGATTTGTTTATGGAAAATAAAATAACAGGCAAGAAAACAAGATTGGTTTGGAGTCGTTTTGATTTTCAGACAAATCTTTCGGAAAATGATTTTTCTAAAAGTCGGTTAAAAACCGCGAGATAATATGTGAAACACCTTGTTTTCTGCGAAATTTTAAGGTCTGGCCCTAAGGGTGAGACCTTTTTTTCATTTTCTCTTTATTTTCCTTTTTTAAAATTTTATGGTTAACAAAGGGTAAGTCTGGACAGAAAGCTCCCGTAACTACTTACAATTTTAGAAAAAAATGAATTAAGTAATCGTTAAATTGATCCGATTATTAGGCCCTTTTAGATGTTTTATTGTCATAAATGATGATGGAATCGCAATGATCGCATGTGAGGGCAAAATTGTTAAAGAATAAGTTACAGGAAAAAATCAGGAAGAATTTGAGTTTTCATAGGGGCAAAACTATTTTGCTCAGAAGCTCTGTTCTGACGGCGGCTTTTTTTGTTTTATCAAGTAACATTGCTCAGGCAGAAGTAAAAATCATTGATGTGCGGACAGGTTTGCATCCAGATAAAACGCGTATTGTTCTTGAATTGAGCGAGGTCGCTTTTTATCAGATCAGCTATTTCAATTCTTCTGCCCCGGGCGACTTTAAAGAGGTGACCATTGATCTGCGGGAAACGCCGGGCAAGGAAGACGTAGCCTCTCTGGTTAAAAAGGCAGAGGTCATTGGCCTGCTGGAAAAAATATCTGTTGAGGATCATGAAGGCGGCGTTCGCCTGCGAATTTTTCTGCGCAAAGCGGCAACGGTTGATCGAAGTTTCATGCTAAAACCCGAGCAAGGCGTTCAATATCGTCTGGTATTTGATCTAAAGGCTGTCACAGCAGCGGAGTGGGCCAGGCAGGTTATACTTACAGCCCCGCAGAAAATGATGCCACAGCCAGAACCACAGCCAGAACCAGTGACGATTATTTCTCCTGCTCCGGCAGTGGCCCCCATTGTGCCGGCACAATCAGAAGAAATTCCGCCTCCCGAACCCCCGCAAGAGAAGCAAGCCCCGGAAACCTATGATGATATGATGACGGGAGAAAGTAATTTCACATTATCTGGCTATATTGAGGTGGAAGGGCGCGGTTTTACGCAGTCAAGCTTTAGTCCGGAGCCAAAGGACTGGACGGTGTCTTTCGCCTTGGAGCCTCTGCTTGAATATGTTTCGGACTCTGGGGATTCTCAAGTTATGTTCCGGCCTTTCGGGCGGTTTGATGTTAATGACAAGGGCCGCAGCCATTTTGATATTCGGGAATTAAACTGGACCGGAACCGCAGATCAATGGCAGGTGACCGTGGGCATTGATACGGTATTCTGGGGCGTCACAGAAGCCAGCCATTTGGTGGATATTATCAACCAGAATGATAATCTGGAGGATATTGATCAGGAGGACAAGCTTGGCCAGCCAATGATAACGGTTGCTTATGATAGTGCTTTTGGCGTTTTTTCAGCCTATGTCATGACTTATTTCCGGGAAATGCGTTTCCCGGGCACCAATGGCCGACTGCGGCTGCCGCTGCTTGTCGATTATACGCAGACACAATATGAGGCGGCCTCAGGCAAATGGCGTCCGGACTTTGCGGTTCGCTGGACTCATGTGATCGGAAATGTGGATGTCGGTCTTTATCATTTTAAAGGAACAAGCCGTGAGCCCGAATTGATCCTTGGAACAGATGTTGACAATAATGCCATTCTGATCCCGCGTTATAACCTTATTGATCAAACGGGGCTGGATATACAGGGAACTTTTGACGATATTCTGATCAAATTTGAAGCCATTCGTCGGTCTGGTAACCTATCTGGCCAAAACTCAGAAATAAGGCAGGATTATTGGGCGATGACCGGCGGTATTGAATATAGTTTTTATGGAATAGGCGGCGGCGCCTCAGATATTGGCCTGCTGGCAGAATATCTTTATGATGACCGCGGCCAGCAAGCCACCACACCATTCGAAGATGATCTATTCATGGGAATGCGCTGGGCGGCAAATGATATCGACAGTACGCAATTGCTTGTTGGGGCCATTTTTGATCTGGATACATCGGCCAAATTTATTAATATAGAAGGCAGCCGCCGTATTGGCGATGCTTGGAAAATAACGCTGGATGTCAGGCTTTTTATGGGCGTTCCCGTGATGGATCCTATATATCCTCTGTCCCGTGACGATTTTTTCCAAATCAGGTTGGCCAGATATTTCTGATCCTGTTCTTTCAAACAGAGACCAGCTTTAGGTGATCTTGCCCATCAGTAATTGCAATATTCTATCATTTGTAGTATGCAGCTGGTGTAATGAATTTAAGATAATATCTCATGAGGGTTTTAAGTGGAAAAAGGAAGTTATAAAAGATTATTGGTAAAGCTTTCCGGCGCGGGCTTGGGGCTTGCGGCGATGTTGGGCGTTACAACAATGATGCTTCAAAATCACCATGTTGATAAAGTAAGCAGCGCTGAACCATCCATCTATTCAAAATCATTGTCACCCCATATGATTAAAGAATTCGATATTATCACGGAAACAGGCGGGTTAGATACTCAACTATCTCTGGCATGTGTATCGTCACAACCTATAAAGGCGGAGCTTTTTGAAAGATTAATTGAAATTAAGTTAAGCGCTGTAGAGACGATAAACGATACTATTAAAGAAATTTCATATGAGGCGATGATCCCGAGCACCATCAAAGAAAATATTTTATTTAATCTGGAATTACAATTAGAGAAGGCTGAAAAAAGCTTGCAAGAAATTGAAAATCAATCGGCAATATTTTTTTATAATAATAACCCTTCCCTCATGAATCTATCGAACAACAGCGCGTGTGACAAGGATGATATTATTGTTATAGAGAAATGTGAGGGTCAATGCGCAACTAGTGATAGTGAGCTTGACGAAAAAAGCAGCAATAGAAACACAACAGAAGCCTTTTTCTGGATTTAATGGCCGCCCTGTTCCCATTCCCCTTTTACGAATCCGGGAATCTTACCTTTTCTCTCTGATCCTTTACTGCTAGGTTATGAGCATATAATATAATTTCTGTAAAGGATGGGGATGGTTGCACATATCGGAACAGTTGCTTTTGTGGGGATAGAGGCGAGGCTTGTTGACGTGCAGGTTCAGGTCGCCTCAGGACTACCTTCTTTTACCATTGTTGGATTGCCGGACAAGGCCGTGGCTGAATCCCGGGAGCGGGTGAGGGCGGCCCTTGGTGCCATCGGTCTTTCTTTGCCGCCCAAAAGAATTACCGTAAATCTGGCGCCGGCTGACCTGCCCAAAGAAGGCAGTCACTATGACCTTGCCATTGCCCTTGGCGTTTTGGTGGCGATGGAGGCGGTGGCCAGTGACACGGTGGAATCCTACATCGTTCTGGGAGAGCTTGGACTGGACGGGGGTGTTCAGCCCGTGCCCGGCGTATTGCCCGCGGCGTTGAAGGCCGCTGAAATGGATTGCGGTCTGATTTGCGCCGCAGCTTCCGGCGGCGAAGCGGCATGGGCGGGGGAGGTTGAAATTATTGCGGCCAGTAATTTGCTTGGTCTGATCAATCATTTGAAGGGCCGTCAACTTCTCAATCCGCCAAAAGCTGAAATTGCCATGGACGAAGGTAATATGTTTGACCTTCGAGATATTAAAGGACAGGAAACCGCCAAACGGGCGCTGGAAATTGTTGCCGCAGGCGGTCATAACCTTTGTATGGTCGGGCCGCCGGGATCCGGCAAGTCCATGCTGGCCGCACGATTGCCGGGTATTCTGCCGCCCATGACACCGGAAGAGGTTCTGGAAGTCAGCATGATCGCCTCTATTTCCGGTCTGTTGACCGAGGGTAAGATCACCCGCACACGCCCTTTTCGCAATCCCCATCATTCGGCCTCTATGGCGGCGCTTGTAGGCGGCGGTATGAAGGCAAAGCCCGGCGAGATATCACTGGCCCATCGGGGGGTATTATTCCTGGATGAACTGCCGGAATTCAACCGTCCGGCTCTGGATAGTTTACGCCAGCCCATCGAAACGGGAGAGGCCGTGGTCGCCCGCGCCAACCGTCATGTGACCTATCCCGCCCGTTTTCAGCTGGTGGTGGCCATGAATCCCTGCCGCTGCGGCTATCTTGATGATCCGGCGCAGGCTTGCAGCCGTGCGCCCCGCTGCGCCGTGGATTATCAATCAAAAATTTCCGGCCCCATGATGGATCGCTTTGATATACATATCGAGGTTCCCGCCGTCAGTGCGCTGGACCTGACCCTGCCCAGCCCATCGGAAGGCAGCGAAGATGTAGCGGCAAGGGTCATGGCCGCTCGCGCTATCCAAACCGCGCGTTATCAAGCCATGGGCATTGGGGCCCGCGTGCGCTGTAATGCGGATGTGGACGGGGAGGCATTGGAACAGGTGGCTGCTTTGGATAAGCCCGGCAAAGAAATCCTGTCCGAGGCCATCGAAATGATGCGCCTGACCGCCCGCGGTTATCACCGCATCCTGCGCGTCGCCCGTACCCTGGCCGACTTGGACGGTTTGGATAATATCAGCAAAATCCACATCTCCGAAGCTTTAAGTTACCGTCAAAGAAAACATATTCGCTAAAAATTCAAAATTGATGAATGTGTAAAGACTTCTGACTTATTACTCATTGTCAAAATTTTTCATAGTTTTGTCATCATTAAATGCTATTAAAAATAGATAACCTTTGCAGGCCACACTTCAAGGCACGAAAGATTGGAAATATAAAACTAAATAAGTGAGATATGAGCCAAAGTGAAAAATATGCAGCGTAATGATTGGTGGGGCTCGGTTAGGGAATATAGTCATCCCCGTGTGGTCGGGGTTTTTTTTATGGGGATCTCCAGCGGGTTCCCTCTAACTTTGCTGTTATCATCCCTTGGATTCTGGCTGATTGACGAGGGGGTGTCGAAAGCGACCATCGGCCTTCTGACCTTGTCTTTAATCCCTTATTCGCTGAAATTTCTTTGGGCGCCCGCTTTGGACAGTTTGCGTCTGCCCATATTAAACAGGTTATTTGGCCGGCGGCGATCCTGGTTGATTCTCATTCAAATCGGGCTTGCGCTGTCCATTGTTGGTCTGGCGACCTCATCGCCCGGCGAAGATCCCGTATTCTTTGGTCTGATGGCCATGCTGGTGTGTTTTATGTCCGCCAGTCAGGATTTGGTCATTGATGCCTACCGTATTGAAATTTTGAAAGATGATGAAATGCCGGCGGGGGCGGCGATGACCCAATTTGGTTACCGCGTTGGAAATTTGATTGCCGGGGTTGTGACTTTAAAATTTGCTGATTGGTATGGCTGGGATATTGCCTATTTGAGTATGCCGGTTTTATTGCTTTTTGCGCTGATTCCAGCCTTGATCTTTGGCGAACCAGCCCGCCGGGGCAAGCATCTGATGGAAAAGGAAATTGCAACGGTCAGGAGCTGGATGTCAAAGGGTGCGGAAATGCCGGAGCTGCTCCAGAAACTGATCGAAAATTTTTTCACAACGGTGGTGGTGCCGTTCAAGGAATTTATTCAGCGGCGCGGCTGGTGGGTTGTGCTGCTTTTTATCGTCCTGCTTAAAGTCGGGGACAGCATGGCGGCGGTCATGACGGCCCCATTGATCGGGGATCTGGGGTTTTCAAAAGATGAGATAATCTGGGCCAATAAAACCGTTGGCTTCATTGCCGTGTTGATCGGGGCATTTTGCGGCGGTGTGGTGCTGAACCGGCTTGGGACATACCGGGGTTTGATGGTTGCGGCGATCCTCATGATGGTGACCAATCTGAGCTTTGCTCTTTTAGCTGAAAATGGCCGGAATTTGGACCTGTTGATTTTTACCATAGGATTTGAAAATTTTGCCGCCGGTATGGGCGGTACCATCGCCATCGCTTATCTTTCGGGGCTGTGTAATTTGGCTTTCACTGCGACCCAATATGCCCTTCTGACATCTTTTGCCTCCTTGGGAAGGCTGCTGATAGGTGCGCCGTCCGGCTTTATGCAGGAATCTATCGGCTATACCGAGTTTTTTCTGCTGACCACCTTGGCGGCTATTCCGGGCATTATATTATTAATGGTGATGAAAAGAATGGGCTATGTGACGGACGACATCAGGGCGAAAAGCGATTAATTCCGGCGGGCTATTATCCGAAGGGTTTGCGAAACTCTATTCTTGCGCCAAGCCATTTTAAAGCCATGCTGTTCCAATAGAAACATGACATTTTTTGATTTGAAGAAATTTATTTGTCCGGGCAATGGCAGGTTTTTTTGAAAAATCCGCGTGACCGGCGTCGATAGATACAACATTCCGCCGGGTTTTAGCTGCCTGAATTTCTCTTTGAAAAAGCCGGGCAAATCATCCTGAAAAGGCAGGATCATAGGTGCCCAGATACCATCAACATTTTGACTATGGTCGGCGCAGGGAATTAATTTTACCTGATGTTCATTCTTGATTTGCCGCAGGTCTTCTTCCTGCGCGCCGTCCACATAAATCTCGGGAATGTCTTTCAGGGCCAATATTTGGCCAATATCCTTAAAGGAATTTTCAAAATAGTCTGCGGGATTTTGCCGCCTTCCAAAGGCCGGTGTTTTCCTAAATGAGCAAAAACGGCATGTGAAATGATACTTATCATTGGAACCTGAAATTTTTGCGCCGCATATGGGGCAGATCACGGACGATAAATTCATATTGTTTTTAAAATTCTCGGGCTTATAATTCTGGCGTATAATTTGAACCCTTCTTATAGGTTAGCCTTGCAGATAAGTTAAGATGATTTATAAGAATTACAGAGATAAAATATAGGGATAAAATAAAAATAACGAAAATGAGATAAGTGACTTGTATAATTCAGAACCGATTATTCTTACCGCAGGCTCCATAGAAGTTCGTATCGCCACTTCACCAGAAGAACTGGCGGCGGCGCAGAAGTTACGCTATAAAGTCTTCTATGAAGAAATGCAGGCCCGGCCCAGCCCAGAGATGGCGCAGCAAAAACGTGATTTTGATGGTTTCGATCTGATATGTGATCAGCTCTTGGCATTTGATACCACAAAAAGCGGTGATGAAGCGGTCATTGCCACCTACCGCTTGCTCAGGGAAGAAAAAATTAAAGACATCCATGAATTTTATTCTTTTCAGGAATTTGATCTGAGCAATATGGATAATGCCATCTTTCGGGAGAAAATGGCGGGCCGCCAGCTGCTTGAACTGGGCCGAAGCTGCGTTCGCGAAGAATATCGGTCTAATAATATCATTCAGCTTATGTGGCGGGCCATTGTGATTTATATCACGCGCCATAATGTGGGGTGTTTGTTTGGCTGCGCGAGCCTTGCGGGCGTCATCCAGGGGGACTTGGAATTGCCCTTGTCTTACCTGCATCATAAATATAAAACGCCAGATGAATTTAATATACCAGCCTTGCCGGAGCGCGCCCAGAAAATGGATTATTTTGCCTGGGATGATATTGATATCAGCAAAGCCAAAAGACAGCTGGCACCTCTTGTTCGCGGCTATGCTCGCCTTGGCTGTTACATCGGGGACGGGGCCGTGATAGATGAGCAGTTCAACACCACTGATGTTCTTATTTTATTGCTTGTGGATCGCCTGAAAAAAACCACACCGCAACTTTTTGAAGAGACATAAATCAACGGGGAAGAAAAGCGATATACTGGCTTTCAAGAATATAAAATCTATATTTTCTTATGCATGTTCACATTATGGGCGGCAAGGGCGGCCAGATTAATAATTTCTGAGGCATATGACCCCATAGGGATGATCTGAACCGAGTGGGAAAGTCCCACCAACATGGGGCCAATCACGGTGCCTCCGCCAAGCTCTCGCAGCATTTTAGTTGAAATATGGGCCGAATGCATGCCGGGCATAATCAGGACATTGGCAGGCCCGGA
The DNA here is from genome assembly GCA_024280095.1 of Alphaproteobacteria bacterium. Classification (GTDB taxonomy): domain Bacteria; phylum Pseudomonadota; class Alphaproteobacteria; order Sphingomonadales; family Emcibacteraceae; genus Paremcibacter. Next base: position 10,022 of record JAJRQU010000030.1, read on the forward strand.
CAGACGGCAAAAGGGGTATGACTTCATGATCTCAGGGTTAAGAGCAACGCCGGCATGCATTTCCCCTTCATATTCAAAGTCAACTTTGCGGCCATCCAATACGCTTACCGCCGCCCGCGAAGTCGTGGCTAAAATACCGCCCACAGGATTGCCAAAATTGGTATAAGACATAAAAGCAACGCGCGGTTCTATGCCAAAATGACGAACGGCCGCCGCCGCATGGATGGCAATTTCGGCCATTTCTTCTGCGGTGGGCATTTCATTGATGGCGGTATCGGCAATAAAAATTGTCCGGTCATCCTTGACCACAATAGATAACCCCATGGCTTCACAGCCGGGGATAGGATCGATCACTTTCATAATGCTGTCCAGCGCCGCCGCATAATGGCGGTTATGCCCGGTTACCATGGCATCCGCATCCCCAAAGGCCAGCATACAGGCCCCGAAAATATTACGGTCTGACTTGACAAGACGCAGGCAATCCCGAAAGAGATAACCTTTGCGCTGTAATTTCGAAAATAGAAATTCCGCATATTGGGTGGTTTTTTCACTGTCCCGGCCATGATGGATTTCCAGCGTGTCATTTCGGTTATGCCCGATATGTTCCAGATGATCGCGAATTTTATCTTCATAGCCAATGAGAACCGCTTTGCCATAGCCATTCTGTTCAAACCCAAGGGCGGCCCGAAGAACGGTTTCCTCGTCTGCTTCGGTAAAGATAACCCGCTTTGGCTCATTGCCGAGCTGATCATAGATCATCTGTAATGTGCCGGTGGTGGGGTTGAGCCGCGCCGCCAATTCCTTGCGGTAAGCATTCATATCGATGATTGGCCTTCGCGCAACGCCGCTTTTGATGGCGGCTTCGGCGACGGCGGGGGATATGGCACTGATTAACCGCGGATCGAAAGGGGCTGGAATGATATATTTCGGGCCGTATTTCGGATGGCCTCCGCTATAGGCGGCGGCGACTTCATCGGGCACATCTTCGCGGGCAAGTTTCGCAATGGCGAGGGCTGCGGCTATTTTCATTTCATCATTGATGGTTGACGCCCGGACATCCAGCGCCCCGCGAAATATATAGGGGAAGCCAAGCACATTATTGACCTGATTTGGGTAATCGGATCTGCCCGTGGCCACGATGGCATCATCCCGTGCTTCGGCCACGTCTTCGGGCGTTATTTCAGGGTCGGGATTGGCCATGGCAAAGATGATGGGTCTGGCCGCCATGCTTTTGACCATATCCTTGCTGACGGCGCCTTTGACCGACAGGCCCAGAAATATATCGGCATTAACCAGTGCCTGCTTCAATGTGCGATGTTCTGTTGCAATGGCATGGGCTGATTTCCATTGGTTCATGCCTTCTTTGCGGCCTTGATAAATGACGCCTTTGCTATCGCACATGATGACATTCTCATGGGATACGCCCATGGCTTTGACCAATTCTGTACAAGCGATAGAGGCCGCGCCGGCCCCATTAACAACTATTTTAACATTTTTTATGTCCCGTCCCGTAAGGTCAATGGCATTGATAATGCCGGCGGCGGTAATGATCGCCGTGCCGTGTTGATCATCGTGAAAAACCGGAATATCCATCTTTTCGCGCAAGGCCTGTTCAATGATGAAACATTCCGGGGCCTTGATATCTTCCAGATTAATGCCGCCAAATGTGGGGCCAAGCAATTTCACGCAATTGATGAATTCGTCCACATCTGTGGTATCTACTTCAAGGTCAATACCGTCAATATCGGCGAATCTTTTGAACAGAACTGCTTTTCCCTCCATAACAGGTTTGGACGCGAGCGCGCCAAGATTCCCAAGCCCGAGGATGGCGGTGCCATTGGTAATAATCGCCACGAGGTTGCCTTTGGCCGTATAATCATAAACCATACTTGGATGTTCTGAGATCGCCAATACAGGGGCCGCTACGCCGGGGGAGTAGGCCAGGGATAAATCACGCTGGGTTGCCATGGGTTTTGTCGCCCGGATTTCCAGTTTCCCGGGACGGCCAATGGCGTGGTAATGGAGGGCTTCTTTATCGCCAAAATCATTTTTCTTGTCACTCATTACTTTTAGTTCCTACGATTATTATAATTTTTCGATCTGGTTTTAGAAAATTGCTTTCCACCTATGGCGCAGATAAGGTATCTTCTATTTTGCGCCTACAGTATATATCTGAATATTAAAGATGCGCGTGAAACAAATTTCGAAACATATTTAATTACATTATTTGTATATATATTGTAATTAAATTAAATGTAAACATCTAATATCTTTATTAATATTTTAAAACTGATGAATTTATGACCAATATGCGGATAAAAAGTAAAAATAAAATATCGCAGCTTATGGCGAAATCTGCGCCGAAATCTGTGGCAAAATCTGATTCTGTTGTAACGCCCATGATGGTACAATTTTTAGCGTTAAAAGAAAAACATCAGGAATATCTGCTCTTTTACCGGATGGGTGATTTTTATGAATTATTCTTCGAGGATGCGGCCATCGCCTCGGAAGCCCTTGACATTACCCTGACCAAACGGGGAAAATATAACGGGGCTGATATTCCCATGTGCGGCGTTCCTGTTCATGCGGCGGAGAATTATCTGTCCCGCCTTATTAAGCGGGGATTTAAAGTTGCCGTTTGCGAACAGATGGAAAATCCGGCAGAGGCTAAAAAGCGCGGTGCCAAATCTGGTGCCAAATCTATTGTAAGGCGGGATGTGGTGCGTTTGGTCACCCCGGGAACCATTACTGAAGAAAATCTGTTAAATGCCCGCCAGAATAATTTTTTGGCCGCCTTGGCCCGGTCGCAGAATAAATTTGCGCTGGCATGGCTTGATATTTCCACGGGGGACTTTTTTGTCAGCGCCCTTCACCCTGAAAATTTGGGTTCTGAATTAGCCCGCCTAAACGCAGGAGAGATCATCCTGTCGTCACAACTTTTGGAAAGTGATGATCTGGGGGATGCGCTTGCGGACTGGGAACATGTTCTGAGCCTCGTTGAAAGCAGCAGTTTTGACAGTATGCGGGGGGAGGTTATCCTGAAAGAAGCTTACGGCGTCAAAACCCTCGAAGGATTGGGAAGCTTTAATCGCGAAGAATTATCTGCCTGCGGCGGGTTAATAACATATTTGCTGGAAACGCAAAAAGGCAAATTACCCAAACTTAAGAATCCCGTGTCCGTCGGCGAAGGCGGCACCATGATGATAGACGGAGCGACCCGCAGAAATCTGGAATTGACCCATACTTTGGCGGGGTCGCGGCAAGGCAGCTTGCTCCATACGATTGACCGCACGGTAACCGGCGCGGGCGCGCGATTGCTGAACAGCCGCCTTAATGCGCCGCTAATGGATCACAGGGTCATAAACCGGCGTCTTGATCTGGTGGCTTATTTTCAGAAGCGTGAGGCATTTCGCCGCAAGATCAGGGACTTGCTTAAGCGGTGCCCCGATTTGGAACGGGCCATGTCGCGGCTTTCCGTGGGGCGCGGCGGCCCCCGTGATTTGGCGGCGGTGCGCATCGGCTTGGTGCAGGCTGCGGATATTAAATATATTTTCCAAAGCCGGTCGAAATCGCCGGATGTGGCCAATGAAGCCGCCAATGAAGCCGCCAGTGACGATGAACTGGTTTCGCGGCCGGGTGATATTGATAGTATCCTCAAAAATTTAGGTTCTCATCAGGAAACCATTGATTTGTTGCAAAGGGCTCTTTGTGAAGATCTGCCGACCATCATTCGTGACGGGAACTTCATAGCCAAGGGCTTTCATGCCGCCCTCGACGAATTTCGTATGTTGTCCAGTGAAAGCAAAAGATTGATATTGGCTTTAGAGGCTAAATACCGCGATATGAGCATGGTGAACGGCCTGAAAGTGAAATATAATAATGTGCTGGGATATTTTATTGAGGTCACGGCACTTCATGCGGATAAGTTAATGGCCGCGCCCTTGAATGAAACTTTCATCCATCGCCAGACTTTGGCCAGTGCGGTGCGGTTCAATAGTCACGAACTGGCAGAACTTGCGGGGAAAATAGGGCAGGCATCGGACAGAGCCCTTGTTCTGGAACATGAAATATATGAAGAATTGGTCGCGGCCACGCTTCAGAGCTGGCAGGAAATAATTCTGGCATCTCAGGGACTTGCGCAACTGGATGTGGCAACCGCCCTGGCGGAACTTGCGGCTGAAAAGAATTACAGCCGGCCTTTGGTGGATGACAGTTTAAATTTTGACATTCAAAATGGCCGTCACCCCGTGGTTGAAGCCGCTTTGGAGAAAAATCAGTCAAATCATTTTGTGGCCAATGACTGCGACCTTAATCCCGGCAACAGGTTGTGGTTGATTACGGGGCCAAATATGGCCGGTAAAAGTACTTTCCTGCGGCAAAATGCCCTGATGGCCCTGATGGCTCAAATGGGCAGTTTCGTTCCGGCAGAAAAAGCGCATATGGGCATTGTTGATCGTTTGTTCAGCCGGGTCGGGGCCTCGGATGATTTGGCGCGGGGGCGGTCAACCTTTATGGTTGAAATGGTTGAAACTGCGGCAATCTTAAACCAGTCAACAAGCCGCTCTCTGGTGATTTTGGATGAAATAGGCCGGGGGACAGCTACTTATGACGGCCTGTCTATTGCCTGGGCAGCGGTGGAACATATTCATGAGGTGAATGAATGCCGGGCCTTATTTGCGACCCATTATCATGAGATGACCGCCTTGGCGTCAAAGCTGGATGATTTGGCGCTGCATTATATGAAGGTTAAGGATTGGCAGGGAGAAATTATCTTTCTTCATCAAGTCGCGAAGGGCTCTGCGGATCGCTCATATGGTATTCAGGTGGCAAAACTGGCGGGTCTGCCAAAGGTGGTCGTAGAGCGGGCGCAGCAAGTGCTGCATAGCCTTGAACAAGGCGGGCAGGGTGCGGCCAAGGGGCAAAAAATGGATAGTCTGGTCGATGATCTGCCTTTGTTTTCCGCTCTTCAGGCCAAAGTCGATCAGGGATCAGTTAATGAAAATTCGGTTACGGTGAAAATTGAAAAAATATTGTCAGATGTGTTCCCTGATGAGCTTAGCCCAAGGCAGGCAATGGATATTCTCTATAAATTAAAGAAGTTGCAGCAAGATGGTTAAAGTTAAAAAACATATCCAGATTTTTAATCGTAAAGCATTTGAAAAGAGGCTGCGTGACCTTCAGGCGAATATGTTCTCTTCTGATACGCGCCCGGCCTTGATAGAGCTTTTTAAAGAATTTTATCAGAAGGGGTTTGAAGAAATTCAGCGCCGCTGTACTGAGGGGGAAAATGGCGCAGCTTTGGTCGCGGCGCAGACGTTGTTGACGGATGAAGTTATTATTCAGATTTATAAAATCACAACAGAATATATTCTGCCTGTGCAGAATAGAACGTCGAGTGAACGGTTGAGCCTCGTGGCCATTGGCGGCTATGGGCGCATTGATATGTCGCCCTATTCTGATGTGGATATATTGTTTTTATTACCCTATAAACAAACAGCATGGGGCGAGCAGGTCGTTGAATATATGCTTTATATGCTGTGGGACATCGGCTTGAAAGTGGGCCATGCGGTCCGCACGATTAAGGAATCTGTCCGCCTGTCAAAAGAAGATTTGACCATTCGGACATCTTTGCTGGAATCCAGATATATCTGCGCGGATAAGGCCTTATACGAAGAATTTCTGGAAAGTTATAAAAGTCAGGTTGTCGCCGGAACGGAACCGGAATTTGTCGAACAAAAGCTTGCCGAACGTGATGCGCGCCATATCAAACTGGGTCAGGCCCGTTATGTGGTAGAGCCGAATATCAAGGAAGGCAAGGGGGGCTTGCGCGACTTGCAAACTTTATATTGGATTTCCAAATATTTATATGGCGTGGAAAGTGTGTCCGAAGTGGTTGAGAAAGGCGTCTTTTCCAGAAATGATTATCGCCAGTTCAAAAAAGCCCATAATTTTATGACGATCGTACGCTTTCAACTGCATTATATTTCTGGCCGCGCGGAGGAACGCATTACTTTTGGCGTCCAGAAAACGCTGGCGGATCGCCTTGGTTATGTGGATCGGGCCGGATTATCCGGCGTCGAACGTTTCATGAAGCATTTTTTCCTCATGGCAAAGACCGTGGGTGATTTGACGCGAATATATTGCGCCTACCTCGAAGACAAACATAAGCGCAAGCCTCGCCTCAGGATGCCTAAATTTGGTCTTCGCAATCGGAAAATAGGCATATTTCCTGTTGAAGGCAGTCGCATTTCACTGACGACCTCCAAGGACTTTATTGACGACCCTATTAACATGATGCGTATTTTTCATGAGGCCCAAAAACATGATTTGGACATTCATCCCCGGGCATTACGCCGTATTCGTCATAACCTTAAGCTGATAAATAGAAGTTTTCGCAATGACCCTGAGGCAAATAGGCTGTTCATTGAAATGCTGACCTATAAAGCGGGGCCGGGATTTATTTTAAGACTGATGAATGAAGCCGGGGTATTGGGAAAATTCATTCCTGATTTTGGACGGGTTGTCGCCCAAATGCAATTTGATATGTATCATGTTTATACCGTTGATGAACATACCATCAGGGCGATAGAGCTTTTGTCCGAATTGGAACAGGGTAAATTTGCCGAGGAACATCCGTTATCTCATGAAATAGTCCATAAAATACTTTCGCGAGAGGTGCTTTATGTTGCTGTTTTTCTTCATGATATTGCTAAAGGCCGTAAGGGTGACCATTCGGTTTTGGGCGAACAGGTGGCCCAAAAATTATGCCCGCGCCTTGGACTGACATCGGCGCAAACGGAAACTGTTTCATGGCTTGTGCGCCACCATCTGATCATGACGCATGTGGCCTTTAAGCGTGATTTGAGCGATCCAAAAACCATTGAGGATATCTCAGAAATCATTCAAAGCCCTGAACGGCTGCGCTTATTGCTGATCTTGACCGTTGTCGATATTCGGGCCGTTGGGCCAAAAATATGGAATGGCTGGAAGGGGCAATTGCTTAGGGATCTATATTATCAGGCCGAAAGATATCTTTTGGGCGATCAAATTGACGGCGGCAACAAGCACAGGATAGAGGCCGCTCAGGAAATGCTTCGCGCTGAGCTTCCTGAATGGACGGATGCTGAATTTGCGGATTATTGCAAAAGATTTTACGCGCCGTACTGGCTTGCCGTTAAGGGCGAAAATCAAATCAGAAATGCGCGGCTGATTGCGCTGTCGGATAAGATGAATGAGAAGCTGAGCATTAATATTCATGTGGATGAATTTCAAAATATTTCAGAATTGACCATCTATGCACAAGATCATCCGGGAATTTTTGCCAGAATAACAGGGGCTATCGCGGTTAGCGGGGCCTCTATTCAGAACGCAAGAGTTTTTACCACCAAGGATGGAATGGCTTTGGATACCTTCAGGATTCAAGAGCCGGACGGCGGAATATTTAAGGATAAACACAAGCTTGAGCGTCTTAAGAAAACGATTGAGCGAACACTTTCCGGTGAATTGCTGCCGCGCAAAGAATTGGAAACTTTACGTGCACGGCCCAATAAAGCCGATGCCTTTACCATTGAACCGCGTGTCCTGATTGATAATAAGGCCAGCAACCGTTATACGGTCATTGAGCTGAATGGCCTTGACCGGCCGGGCTTTCTTTATATGCTGTCACAGGCTCTGGTAGATTTGAAACTTTCCATCGGCAGCGCCCATATCGCCACCTTTGGCGAACGGGCGGTGACGGTTATCTTTGTCTGTGACTTGTTTGGCCATAAAATTGACAATGAAAATAAATTGAAACAGATCAGGGAAAAACTTATGGCAGCTCTTTTAGTTGGCAAAAAGAAACCGAAGGTCACCAAGAAAAAAGTCAAACGGGTTAGTCAATAATATGTCCCTAGCAAAAGCCGTTGCCATCTTTAGCAGCTTCACCCTCATAAGCCGGATTTTGGGTTTTATGCGGGATATATTGGCGGCTTCCATACTGGGCGCGGGCTTTGTGGCGGATTGTTTCTTTGTTGCGCTGAAATTGCCTAATTTTTTTCGCAGACTTTTTGCCGAGGGGGCCTTCAGCGCCTCTTTTGTGCCGGTATTCACCGCGACCCTTACCCAAGGGGGAAAAGAAGAAGCTTTAAGTTTTGCCGAAAGTGCCTTTTCCTGTTTGCTGGTGGTGCTGTTGGTTCTTGTAGCGCTTATGGAAATATTCGCGCCGGCGGTTATTTATGTTCTTGCGGGCGGTTTTACGGATGATGAGGTTAAGTTCCAATTGGCTGTTCTTTTAACCAGAATTACGTTTCCATTTCTGTTGTTTATCAGTCTTGTCTCACTTTTGGGCGGGATATTGAATGCTCTGGGTAAGTTTTCCGAAACGGCGGCAACACCGATCATATTGAACCTTTGCATGATTTCTGCCCTGATTTTCTTTTCGGATCAATTCGAGACGCCGGCGCATTCTCTGGCCATAGCCGTGTCATTGGCCGGATTTATCCAGTTGATCTGGCTCTATCTGGCTTGCCGGCGCATTGGGTATAAAATCAGGCTTGTCATGCCGCGCCTGACGCCAAAGGTAAAAGAGATGTTGATCATTATGATGCCCGCGGCTTTGGGCGCCGGGGTGATACAGATTAACCTCATGCTGGATATGATTATCGCCTCCCATCTGCCGAATGGTTCCATTTCCTTTTTATTCTATGCGGATAGATTGAACCAGTTGCCCATCGGGGTGATCGGGGTTGCCTTGGGCACTGTTCTTTTGCCTATGCTGGCCCGGAATATAGCTGAGGGGAACGAAGCGGCCTGTAACGCCAATCAAAACAGGGCCATAGAACTTGGGCTTTTCCTGACTATTCCGGCGGCGGTTGCCTTTATGATCATTCCCTATCAGTTGATTCATGTGTTATTCGAAAGGAATGCCTTTACATCGCGGGATAGCTGGCAGACGGCCTATGCCTTGGCGGCTTATGCGGCGGGTCTTCCGGCCTATGTTCTTGCCAAGATATTCAGCCCCGGATATTTCGCGCGCAAAGATACCAGAACGCCGGTAAAATTTGCGATGGTGGCATTGGCCGTGAATGTCATATTGAATTTAATATTGATGCAGTATTTTGCCCATGTGGGGCTGGCCATGGCCACGGCCATATCCGCCTGGGTTAATGTGGCATTGCTGGCGGGGGGATTGATCCGGCGCGGCCAGTTTGCTTTTGATAAAAAAGTTTTATTGCGCGTTGCCAAATATTTGCTGGCCAGCCTTTTGATGGGCGGTATTATCTGGATCATCAGCGGAAGTATTTCGGATATGTTTGCGGGGCATTTGCTGGAAAAAATTTCAGGGTTGTTGATTGTCATATTGGCCGGTATCGGTAGTTACCTCGTGATGATCTTTATAACGGGTGCGGTGAGGCCGAAGGAATTAAAGGCCCTGCTCAGAGGAAAATAAGCTGGATATATTCTTGTTCAAATCTTCGCCAAGACCTGTGATAATATCCCGCAGAGGCAAAAAACCGTCATTGGGCTTTAAGGATCTTTCATCCATATATAATGATCTTTTAAATTCAAGCTGAATGGCTTGCCGGTTGTCTGCATCTTTATGATCATACTGGCCATAATGCCGGGTATTAAAGCCGCCGGAATAGGGTTTGTTATAGGTTACATTAAGTCCATGGTTCGAAAAATACGCCCCCATATAGTGGCTTAATTCAGGGCTGCAGCTTTTGTTAAAGCAATCGCCGATCACTAGGTCTGCCTGCATATTAGAGGTAAATCCGGGGTCTATGAACTGATAGGATGGCATGGAGTGACAATCTATCAAAAGATAATAATTATATTTGTTAAGCCTTGCCTCAAGCAGATGATTTAAGGCCTTGTGAACGGGGTAATATACCTGATCAAGTCTGCGGTTAATTTCTGAAAATGGTAGTTGATCGGGATAAATATTGAGCCCATTATAGGATTTTCTTGAAAAAACCCCGAAGCCACGCGCAACCTTATCCGTATTATTATATTTGGGGGGCTGACCCGGTATATGAAACATTTCGGAATCTATTTCATCAGCTGCGCGGTTTGTATCCACATAAGTACGGGCAAAATTATTTATAAGGCCGGTTGCCCCACATAAAGGGATGTCACTGATTAATTGATCAACCAGAATATCGCCTGAAAAATGTAATATTTCAGGGTCAATGGAAATCTTTTTCAGGAAATCCTTGGGTAAATATGTCCCGCTATGGGGGCTGTTAAAGATAATGGCATTCGTCTGATTGTCTGGCCGAAATATTGTATATGGCTGCATATTATCTATTGCCCGATTGATTTGTGATTATCATTATACGGAAAATTCATAGGCATAATAAAAAATATTTTTAGCAAAAAGCAAAATATATAAAAAATTTATTGAATTGTTCATACTTGGTGCGTTATTAAAAATACAGGGCCCCCAGATTAAAAATTGAAGTCCGGATTAAAAATATAACAAAAGGTAATATAAGAGTGCCGCGTATTTTATTAGCTGAAGATGATGACACCATGAGAAGATTTCTGTCCAGATCTTTAGAAAAAGCCGGGTATCAGGTTATTTCTGTAGGATTGGGGACAGATGCCCTGCCTTTACTCGCAGGCGGCGGTTTTGATCTGCTGCTCACGGATATTGTGATGCCGGGTATGGATGGTATCGAATTGGCCCGGCGGGCGACAAAAATGCAGCCTGAATTGAATGTTATGTTTATTACCGGTTTTGCCGCTGTCGCAATGGATACGGCAAAAGACAGGCCCGTTAATGCCAAAGTTTTACAGAAACCATTTCACCTAAAAGATATGGTTGATGAAGTTGATCGATTGTTTAGTGAGGTTGCCTGAGCTTTTAGCCATAAAATGAGTTGTAACCTTAAAAGCATATTAAGTCGTTCGGTCGTTTGCCGTTATAGTATCCCATATGCGTATAGTCTTTTCAAACCTATGAAGGCGTAATGCTGTGAATAAAATGACCATCCTGCTTATCGAAGACGTTGTTCCCCTTGCCGAAGTATATATTGAATATTTGCAAGGTGAGAATGTCGAAATCGACCATGTTACGACAGGCGATGAGGCCTATAAGTACCTCGCGGAAAATACCCCTCAGATTATTTTGCTCGATTTGAATTTACCTGATGTCGACGGGATGGAAATTCTGAAATATGTTTCTGATACGGGTCTGGACAGCTGCGTCATTGTTATAACGGCCTATGGGTCTGTTTCGCGGGTTGTCGATGCCATGCGGCTGGGGGCTTTTGAATATCTTCAGAAACCCTTTGATGAAAGCCGCTTCATTCTGACCGTACGCAATGCCATAGAACGTATGCATTTACGACAAATGGTAGATAGTTATAAAAATCAGCTGGGCCGCGATGAATTTCACGGTATGCTGGGAAAATCCCAAGTGATGCAGATCGTATATGATACCATTGTTAATGTTGCAAAAAGTTCTGCTACGGTTTTTATCACGGGCGAAAGCGGAACGGGTAAGGAGCTTTGCGCTGAGGCTATTCATAATAAAAGCAATCGTAAAAACAATGAATTGGTGATTTTGAATTGTGCGGCAATCCCGAAAGACCTTATGGAAAGTGAAATATTTGGCCATGTGAAAGGGGCCTTTACGGGCGCGACCTCGGATCGGGAAGGCGCGGCGCAAAGGGCTGATGGCGGAACATTATTCCTTGATGAAATAGGGGAGATGGATATCAATCTGCAAACCAAATTGTTGCGACTTATTCAGTCCGGCACTTTTCAGAAGGTGGGCAGTGCCAAAACCATTAACGTGAATATCCGTTATATATGCGCGACCAATCGTAATCCGCTGGAAATGATCGAAAAAGGCCTTTTCAGAGAAGATTTATATTATCGCCTTAATGTCATTCCCATTAAATTGCCGGCATTACGGGAACGGGGGCAGGATAAACTGGTCATTGCCCTGAATTTCCTGAAGAAATATTCCGAAGAAGAAGGTAAAAATTTTACAGGATATACACCTGAGGTTGAAGAAATCTTCATGAGCCATCTCTGGCCCGGTAATGTACGGCAATTGCAAAATATTATTCGCAATGTTGTCGTCTTGAGCGAGGGAAGTGTGGTGGACAAGGACATGTTGCCGAAAGATTTTCTGAGCATAAAGGCCGATGACATTGACCCTAAGGATGCTGTTTCCCAAGGGCCGTCAAATAATGACCTTTTAGATGTCTTTAAAGCGCCAAAGAAACGGGATGTAACGTCGATCAGGCCCTTGTGGCAATGTGAAAAAGAAGTGGTTGAGGAAGCCATTGAGATATGCGGCGGTAATATTTCCCGTGCAGCGGGCTATCTGGATGTCAACCCCTCGACATTATATCGCAAAATAAAAAATTGGAAAGATGCGGACGCGCATAAGGGGTAATCGGTAGTTCCGAATAATAACGTGAAATTCAATTGATTTTTACAATGATACATTCTATCTGCTATCCCTTAACGCTATAGTTTAAGGGGCCAGAATCATGGTTGATGCACGCGATACAGATCAGAATAAAAAACTTCCCGATGTGAAGTATTTAAAAAATTACGCCGCGCCGGATTTCCTGATTGATCAGGTCGCGTTGGATTTTGACCTACGGGAAAATGTGACTCATGTTCGGGCGACATCCCGTTTCAAGCGCATGGTGCAAAAGGATGTGCCGCTTATTCTGGCCGGATCTGACATGACCTTGAAATCCATCGCCGTGAATGGACGTGCTTTGACCGCAGCGCAATATCAGCTTACGGATCATCAGCTGATTATTTTGAACCCGCCAGAAGATTTTGACCTTGTAATAGAAAATGATATTAATCCGGCGCAGAATACCGCGTTGGAGGGGCTTTATATGTCCAAAGCCATGTATTGCACCCAGTGCGAGGCCGAAGGTTTTCGCAGGATAACCTATTTTCTTGATCAACCTGATGTGATGGCCCCCTATAAGGTTCGTATTGAGGCAGACAAAGCCGCCTTTCCGGTATTATTATCCAATGGCAATAA
>JAJRQU010000001.1 GCA_024280095.1 Alphaproteobacteria bacterium
GCCATATTGGTGATCTATTACCGAAATCGCGGTTCCATCGCGGTTGAAGACATACATCTGATGAAAGGATAATAATTACATGTATCAGATAATTGTTTTTGGACCTTTTATTGCGGCGATATTAGCTGGTCTTTTTGGTCGTCAGCTTGGCGACAAAGGCGCGCAGATTATCACTTGCGGTGCTTTGGTTGTCTCTGCATTTCTCTCGTGGGTGGCTCTGTTCCAGATTGGTTTTGGCGGTACGGTCGAACATGTGACCATTATGACATGGGTCAGCTCGGGCGATTTGAATTTCAACTGGGCCTTTAAAGTTGACACATTGACCGCGGTCATGCTGGTGGTGGTTAATACGGTTTCCTGCCTTGTTCATATCTATTCCATAGGTTACATGAGCCATGATCCCCATAAAGCCCGTTTTATGGCCTATTTGAGCCTCTTTACCTTTGCCATGTTGATGCTGGTGACGGCGGATAATTTTGTCCAGATGTTCTTTGGCTGGGAAGGGGTGGGGCTTGCGTCTTATCTCCTTATCGGCTTCTGGTATAAGAAACCATCGGCCTGCGCGGCGGCCATCAAGGCTTTTCTGGTTAACCGGGTTGGCGATTTTGGCTTTGCCCTTGGTATCTTTGCCATCTATATGGTGACAGGCTCCGTTGAGTTTGATGTTGTCTTTGCCAAAATTCCAGAGCTTCAGGGCCAGACCATTCACTTTTTATGGATGGATCTGGATCTGATCACAACCATTTGTATTCTGCTGTTCATTGGCGCCATGGGTAAATCAGCGCAGCTTGGCCTGCATACCTGGCTGCCCGACGCCATGGAAGGCCCGACGCCGGTATCGGCGTTGATCCATGCGGCCACCATGGTCACCGCCGGTGTCTTTATGGTTGCCCGTACTTCGCCTATTTTCGAATATTCACCGGATGCCTTGGCCTTTGTGACGTTTATCGGGGCCTCAACCGCCATTTTCGCGGCCACCATCGGGACCACGCAGAATGATATTAAGCGCGTGATTGCCTATTCCACCTGCTCGCAGCTTGGTTATATGTTCTTTGCCCTTGGCATATCAGCCTATGGCGCGGCCATATTCCATCTCTTCACCCATGCCTTCTTTAAAGCCTTGTTATTCTTAGGCTCTGGTTCTGTGATTCATGCCATGAGCGATGAACAGGATATGCGGAAAATGGGCGGATTGCGTAAGAAAATCCCTTGGACATTTGCCATGATGGTTATCGGGACATTAGCCCTGACCGGCTTCCCGTTCCTTGCCGGATATTATTCGAAAGACATGATCATTGAGGCGGCCTTTGCCTCGGATTCTTCAATGGCGGGCTATGCTTTCTTCATGGGCGTGTTTGCCGCGCTTCTGACGTCATTTTATAGCTGGCGTTTGATATTCATGACGTTCTTTGGTGAAAGCAGATCTTCTAAGTCGGTGCAGGATCATGTCCATGAAAGCGGCAATTGGATGATGGCCCCGCTTTATGTTCTGGCTTTGGGGGCTTTGCTGGCAGGATTTATCTTTAAAGATTATTTCATCGGGCAAAATTACGAGGATTTCTGGGGCAGTGCCCTATTCCTGAAAGATGCGGCCAATAATGTTATGGAGGCTGCGCATCATGTGCCGGGCTGGGTGATTGCCTCGCCGTTTATTGTGATGATCCTGGGTTTCTTAATCGCGGTTTATGCTTATATTATCAAGCCCGAAACACCGGCCCAGTTTTCCGGTACTTTCCGTTATCTTTATGCCCTGTCCTATAATAAATGGTATATTGATGAGATTTACGACTATCTTCTGGTTAATCCTGCGAAAAAGCTGGGTGTCTTTTTATGGAAGAAGGGCGACGAGAATATTATTGACCGGTTTGGCCCGGATGGCGCGGCGGCAAGCGTCATGGCCTTGGCGCGTAAATTTAGGGGGCTGCAAAGTGGGTATATCTACCATTATGCCTTCGCCATGCTGATGGGAATAGCCGCTTTTGTTACATGGTTTGTCTTTATTTCCGGGGGAGGAGCAAGCTAATGGAACATTTCCCGATTCTTTCAATCATTACTTTCCTGCCCTTGGTTGGTGTGTTTTTTATCTTAATGATCAAGGGTGAAAATTCGGACAAAAGAGCCAAGCATGTGGCTTTGTTCACGACGGTTTTCACGTTTATTGTGTCCTTAATCCTGTGGTTTACATTTGATAAAACCACAGCCGATTTCCAGTTTGTGGAAAAGGCCTCCTGGCTTGGTGATAACATCAATTACCATATGGGCGTTGACGGTATTTCAATATTATTTGTCATGCTGACCACATTTATCATGCCAATTGTAATCCTGACCGGATGGATTTCGGTTAAAAGCAGAGTGAAGGAATATTTGATCGCCTTCCTGATTCTGGAAACATTGATGATCGGTGTTTTCTGTGCTTTGGATCTGGTTTTATTCTATCTGTTCTTTGAAGGGGGCTTGATCCCCATGTTCCTGATTATCGGCGTATGGGGCGGAAAAAATCGTGTTTATGCGTCTTATAAATTGTTTCTTTATACGTTGCTTGGCTCGGTATTCATGCTGCTTGCCATGATGTATATGTATTTTCAGGCGGGAACCACAGATATTCCGACGTTGATGGCCTATGATTTCGCCATTGATGCCCAGACGTGGCTGTTCCTTGCTTTCTTTGCCTCTTTTGCGGTTAAAGTGCCCATGTGGCCGGTACATACCTGGTTGCCGGATGCCCATGTTCAGGCCCCAACGGCGGGTTCGGTTATTCTGGCGGGTGTTTTGCTTAAAATGGGCGGTTATGGCTTCTTGCGTTTTTCCCTTCCCATGTTTCCGGTCGCCTCAGTGGATCTGGCGTGGCTGATTTATACCTTATCGGTGATTGCGATTATTTATACCTCGCTTGTGGCCTTGATGCAGAATGATATGAAAAAGATGATCGCCTATTCATCGGTTGCGCATATGGGTTTTGTTACGCTCGGTATTTTTGCCTTTAACGTGCAGGGTATTGAAGGGGCGATCATGGTTATGTTGGCCCATGGTCTTGTGGCCAGCGCCTTGTTCCTTTGCGTTGGGGTTATTTATGACAGGCTGCATACCCGCGAGATTGACCGTTATGGCGGTCTGGTGAATATCATGCCCAGATATGCGCTCGTCTTTATGTTCTTTACCATGGCGGCGGTCGGGCTTCCGGGCACCGGTAATTTTGTCGGTGAAATTCTGGTCTTGATTGGCTGGTTTAAAGTGAGTATCTGGGCCGCATTTTTCGCGGCTACGGGGCTTGTCCTTGGCGCGGCTTATATGCTGTGGTTATATCGCAAGGTGGTGTTTGGCGAATTGGTCAAGCCGGATTTGAAAGCCATGCTGGACTTAAGCAAGCGGGAGATTCTGATTTTTGCGCCCTTGATATTTTTCACCATCTGGATGGGGGTTTATCCCGCAACATTTATGGATTTCATGCATGTGTCCGTTGAAAATCTTGTTACAAATCATCAGGCCGCGCTTAGTGCGGTTGCTGAAACCATGGCGCCTTAGGGAGAA
>JAJRQU010000031.1 GCA_024280095.1 Alphaproteobacteria bacterium
AGCTCCATATCAAATTCCCACATTTTTATGGTCAAGAATTTTTTCTATTTTTACCGCCACATGACGCCCAAGCTTGCCTACTCTTCCGGTCATCATGGGAACGCCGCCGCTGCGCATTTCAACAACGCTATCTGATTGAACATTGAGCATCATGGTCTGTCCCACTTCCAACCCCAAGACTTCTCCCAATGTCATGACATGCTCATCCAATATGACTTCCAGAGGAACCACCGTATTGAACAGCTCTTTCATCAAATGAGTTTCCCATATGGAATCGCGGCCAAATTTTTCCCCCATGAAACGTTGGAGTAATAATTCCCTCACCGGCTCAATAGTCGCATAGGGCAATACCAGCTCCATACGCCCGCCCCGATCTTCCATATCTGCGCGCATTCTGATCAAAAGCGCCGCATTTGTAGGTTGAGCGATGGTCGCAAATCGCGGGTTTGTCTCCAAACGATCCAATTTGAATTTCACAGGGCTTAGCGGTTCAAAAGCGTCGCATAAATCATTTAACATGACCGCCAGCATTTCTTCCACAAGAGTATGTTCAATGGTGGTATAGGGCCGCCCTTCAATCCGCATCGGGGCCGTGCCGCGCCGCCCGCCCAAAAGAGCATCCACGATTGAATAGATGAGATTACTGTCAATGGTGATCAAACCATAATTGTCCCATTCTTCAACATGAAAAACCGCGAGCATCGCCGGCAGGGGAATGGAGTTCAGATAATCCCCAAACCTGATTGAGGTCATGTTATCGATGGAAACTTCAAAATTATCAGACGTGAAATTTCGCAGAGACGTTGACATCATCCGCACATAACGATCAAAGATAATATCCAGCATCGGTAACCGTTCATAAGCCACAAGACCGCTGCTGATGAGAGCTTGAATACCGGATTTCGAGCCAAAATCTTCTTCTTCACCATCAAAACCCAAAAGACTGTCAATTTCAGTCTGGTCCAGGACGCGATCCGTCCCGCCCATGGCAGCGGCCATATCATCTTCGCCGTCGTCCTCGGTTATATCACTTTCAGGATCCGCTTCGCCTTCCGCCGCCATGGCTTCCCATTCGGCGGCAACGGCATCATCATCAATTTCTTCTTCGTCAGACATAACTATTGATTATCCGTTGATCAGCATTTCTTTAAACAAAACATCATTCACGCGTGTTGGATAAACAGCGTCATTCACCTTGATCAGTAATTCTTCTTTCAAGCGGAACATGCCGGCGGAACCATTCAGGTCTTCGATGCGCAATTGCCGCAAATAAGTTTGAAACTGATCAATAATGCGCGGCATCTTTTTAGTAAGCTCATCCAGAGAAGCCTGCTGATCAACTTCCAGCGATATTGTAAGCTTCAAATATTTCGGTTTTCCCCCTGCTGTATCAAGATTAACCAGCATGGGTTCCAACGCCAAAAACAATAATTCCCTTGGTTCGGCCTCCGCCAATTCAGACTCTTGGCCACCATTCTCCAAATCAACGGCATGGTCTTCTTCCCCGCCGGACATAAAGAAGAACGCTGCCGCCCCGCCTAAGGCAAGTACAAGAACAGCGGCGGCAACAATGATTATGATTTTCTTGCCGCTTGTTTTCTTTTGCTCCAGGCCCTCTGCAAGATCGTCCGCGCCTGCTTCAGCATCATTTTCTTCACTCATATTTCAATCTACCTCTTAATTTTCGTCCACTGTAGCTTCGTCCACAGTACCATGAGGTCACTCGAGGCCGTTCCATAAAACAAATATAAAGTTTTTATGTTAACAAGTCGTTAGGAATTACTTGTAACCCCAACGCCGCCAATCTCCAAGAAAATTATGGTTAACTTAGGATCAAAAACTATTAATTTCATGTAATTCTGTCGCAACGATAAGGCCAGCCGCCTTGTCAAAAGGAAAAAATTACCGGGCAAACTCTGCCATTTCCCCAGAAAACTTCACTTAAATATACCTTAACATACTGTTTTTAAATAATTAAATTATTTGGCACAACATATGCATAATATTGATCGGGAAAAATCAAACGGCCAGAAAGGACCTAAGATGGACACAACATTATCAGTAGCACTTTCGCATCAAGTCGCCATGCGGCGTCAGATGGATATTATCGCAAATAATATTGCCAATATGAGTACAACCGCTTTTAAGCGGGAGAATGTCATGTTTGGTGAATATCTTAAAGAAGCCGAAGGGGATAGTGACAAAAGCCTCCGGCAAATCTCCTATGTTCAGGATTTCGGCATTTCTCGAAATATGACAGATGGCCAACTGGAAACAACCGGCAACAGTTTTGATATTGCCCTAAGCGGTGACGGCATGTTCCAGGTACAAAAGAACAACGGGGAATTGGCCTATACCCGAAATGGTCATCTGGCCCTATCGGATGAAAATATCTTAATTACCTCTACAGGACAGGAAATTCTGGATCAGGCCAGCAAACCTATACAGCTTCCGGAAAATGTTACGGATATTGAAATCTCATCCGACGGGACGATTTCTTCCCGAACGGCGGGACAGATTGCCGTATTGAATGTGGTTGCTTTTGCCGATAATTCAAAATTGAAAAAAATTGGCGACAATATGTTTACGACCAATTCAGCAACCCAGCCCGCAACGGACTATACAATCCTTCAGGGCATGACCGAAACATCAAATGTACAAGCCATCATTGAGGTGACCAAAATGATTCAGGTTAGCCGGTCATATGTTTCAACCGCAAAACTGATGGAAAAACTTCAGGAATCAGAAAGCAAAGCGATTAATCAACTTGCTAAAATTGGTTAGACAAATATTGATTAAACCAGCATTGAAAAGACAGGATATTCGTTATGAAAGCACTTAGTATAGCCGCGACAGGCATGATCGCCCAGCAATTGAATGTGGAAGTTATTTCCAATAATATTGCCAATATGAACACCACCGGCTTCAAACGCCAGCGAGCAGAATTTCAAGACCTGCTTTATCAGAATATAGAACGGGTTGGTGCCGCGTCTTCTGATACGGGAACCGTTATTCCAACAGGCATTCAGGTCGGTGTCGGCGTAAAAACCGGCGGCGTCTACAGGATCACGGAACAAGGCAGTGTCATCGGTACGGACAATGCTCTTGATCTGGCGATTAATGGCAAGGGGTATTTCCGCATAACGCTGCCCAGCGGCGAGGATGCCTACACCCGCGCCGGCTCATTCCAATTGGGCCCCACGGGTCAAATTGTAACGATGGAAGGTTATGTGGTCGGCCCGGCCCTGACAGTTCCACAAGAAGCGACGGATATCTCCATCAACCCCGAAGGTGAGGTTCTGGTCAAATTGGAAGGCCAGATCGACCCGACGAATATAGGCCGCCTGGAATTGGTATCTTTTCCCAATCCCGCCGGACTTGAAGCCATTGGCAATAATCAATTTCTTGAAACACCGGCCTCTGGCGCCGCAAGTGTCGGCGTGCCAAATACACCCGGATTTGGTTCCGTATTACAAAAATTTCTGGAAAATTCCAATGTGAATTCCGTAACGGAAATTACCTCACTCATCACCGCGCAAAGGGCTTACGAAATGAACAGTAAAGTCATCAGTACAGCCGATGAGATGATGAGCGTAACGTCGAACCTGAGATAGGGATGAAACCGTGAAAATCATATTTTCCATAAAAACCATATTTTATAGTGGCATAATGCTGATCTTATCCGGGCTATTGTCTTCGCAGGCGGCGATGGCGCTCGCAGAAGTCAAGGCAAACACGATTGTCAATAAATCAACCATAACATTAGGCGACCTGCTGGATAACCTTGAATTTGGTCACGACATATGGGTCATGAACTCTCCGGCCCCCGGGCAGAAAACATCTGTTTCAACCCGGTATCTGGCCAGCCTCACCCGGCAACATGATGTCTATTGGCAAAATAGCCGAGGCGTCAGTCAAATCACGGTGACCAGAAAAGGTAAAAGCATCAAGCATGCCCAGCTCGAACATCTGATCGTGCAGGAACTCACGTCACAAAATCTCTCTGACAGAAAAAATGGCATCAATTTCAATAATAAGAATGCCCTTATTTACCTGCCGGAAGATAGCGCCGTTGAAGATATTTCCGTAGAAAAATTCACCTTTCATCAGAAAACAGGCAAATTCTCCGCGGTGCTTTCTGTACCAACTGATGACGGCGCTTATAAAAACGCAATGGTCACCGGGCGAACCCACGCCATAAGCCAGGTACCAACATTACGCCGGCAGGTGCCGCCCGGACAGGAAATTACGGCATTGGATATTGGCTGGACTTCCATACCAACGCTTCGTATCGGGCGTAATATTATCCGGACAAAAACCCAGTTGATCGGCATGACCCCCCGGCGCGGCGTAACCCTTTCGGCCCCGATAAAACTAAGCGACCTGAAAAAACCGAATATCATTGATCGCGGAACCCGCGTCAGCATAGTTTTTCGTTCCGGAAAAATAAAT
>JAJRQU010000032.1 GCA_024280095.1 Alphaproteobacteria bacterium
GAATATATTATATCTACAGACAAATCTGGAGAAATCAAGCTTTAACATGAAAAATAAGTTATTTATTTTATTTAACAATTTTTATATGTATTAATATCGCCGCGCGCTGTTTATCTTTTCTGATTTTACTTTAATTATTATTTTTGATCCCTATAGTTATCCTGAAAATTATAATCTCTGCACTTCACAAGGAATTACCATGATCAGAAAATTATTTTTATCCCTGTCCGTAATATTTCTGGCTGCCCTACCCGCCCAAGCTCATGAAGCGGGCAAAGAGCATGTCATTGACCTGAAAAAAGAAGCCGCCATTGGCAATTTAGCCAATGTTACCTCCCTGCATAAGACAATTTATATGGCGGGACAGCCTGATGAAGCCACCTTGAACAGCCTGAAGGGTCTGGGCTTTGACGTGGTGCTTAATATTCGGGCCGCTGATGAAATGGATTTTGATGAACAGGCCATCGTGGAAGGCCACGGGCTGGCCTATTATAATATTCCGCTGTTAAAAGACGGCCAGATACAGGATGCGTCTGTCGCGGCCATTCATGCGGTGATTAAAGAAAATAAAGGCAAAAAAATACTATTTCATTGTTCCAGCGGCAATCGCGTTGCCAGCTGGCTCGGGGCCCATCTGGTGCGCGCTATGAACTATGAGACGGAGGCCGCCATAGCCTATTCAAAGCAGGCGGGTATGACCAAGGAAACCATGGAAAATATCCTGCGCGACTATATCAGTAACATCAAAAAATAGCCTCACTTTGTAATATGCCTTGTAGTAATATGTCTTGTATCTTCTGAAAATTTAGTGAATTTTTCCTGCCAATCTGAAGGATGATTGGTGAGGCGCACCTCGACCGCTGTCACTTTATATTCCGGGCAATCGGTCGCCCAGTCGGCATTATCCGTCGTCACCACATTGGCACCGGTTTCTGGCATATGGAAGGTGGTATAGATCACCCCCGGCTGCATCCTGCCTGATATTTTTGCCCGAAGCGTCGTATCCCCCATGCGGCTTTGAATATTAACCCAGTCACCGCCGCGAATATTCCGGTCCTCGGCATCCTTGGCATTTATTTCCAGAATATCCTGATCATGCCAGATGTTATTTTCCGTCCGCCGCGTCTGCGCGCCCACATTATATTGGCTTAAGATACGCCCCGTGGTCAGGATCAAGGGAAACCGGCGGGTGACTTTTTCCGTGGTGGGCACAAAATCCGTCACGACAAAATTACCCTTGCCCCGCACGAATTCGCCCACATGCATGATCGGCGTACCGTCCGGGGCCGCGTCATTACAGGGCCACTGCAGGCTGCCTTTTTCAGTGATCTTATCAAAGCTGACCCCGGCAAAAGTGGGGGTGAGCCGCGCGATCTCATCCATAATGCCGGACGCGCTGTCATAAGACATGTCATAACCCATGGCGCGCGCAAGCCGGCAGGTGATTTCCCATTCATCCATTCCCTGCACGGGAGGGATCGCCTTGTTGACCATACTGATGCGCCGCTCCGCATTGGTAAAGGTGCCGTCTTTTTCCAGAAAGCTGGTGCCGGGCAAGAAAATATGGGCAAAACGCGCCGTTTCATTGAGGAATAAATCCTGCACGATCAGGCACTCCAGATTTTTCAGCGCGGCTTCCACATGGCGGGTATTGGGGTCGCTTTGCGCCACATCTTCGCCCTGAATATACATGCCCCGGTAATGCCCGGCGACCGCCTGATCAAACATGGCGGGAATTCTAAGGCCCGGTTCAGGATCAAGCGTGACCCCCCAGTCTTTCTCGAAACTGCCGCGAATTTCGTCATCACCAACCGGACGATAGCCCGGCAATTCATGGGGAAAAGAGCCCATATCGCAGGAGCCCTGCACATTATTCTGTCCCCTGAGCGGATTGACCCCAACGCCTGAAAAACCAATATTTCCCGTCAGCATGGCAAGATTGGCCAGCCCCATGACAGAGGTTGAGCCCTGAGAATGTTCGGTCACGCCAAGGCCGTAAAATATGGCCGATTTTCCGTCATTGTCTTTTGATCCGCCAGAGCCATAAAGCCGGGCCGCCGCCCGAAGATCATCGGCGGGAACGCCCGTGAAACCTGCAGTTTCTTCCGGTGAATTTTTCGGATCCATGATAAATTTCCGCCAATCGGCATAGGCCTTATCATCACACCTCTCGGCCACATAGGCCTTATCTTCAAGCCCCTCTTCGACGATCACATGGGCCAAGGCATTAATCACGGCCACATTATTTCCGGGCAATAACGCCAGATGATAATCAGCCTTGACATGGGGTGATTTCACCAGATCAATGGCGCGGGGATCAATGACGATCAGGCGCGCCCCCGCCCTTAATCGCTTTTTCATCAGGCTGCCAAAAACCGGATGGGCATCCGTCGGGTTGGCCCCGATGACCAAGATCACATCAGCGTCCATCACACTGTCAAATGTCTGGGTTCCCGCAGAAGTGCCCAAAGTTTGATTGAGACCATATCCTGTCGGGCTGTGACATACCCGCGCGCAGGTATCGATATTATTATTACCAAAGGCGGCACGGATCAGTTTCTGAACCACATAGACTTCTTCATTGGTGCAGCGCGACGAAGAAATACCGCCAATGGATTTCTGGCCATATTTCTTCTGCGTGTCCAGCATACGCTTTGCGGCATATGAAATGGCCTCGTCCCAACTGACTTCCTGCCATGGGTCGGTGATTTCTTCACGGATCATGGGTTTGGTAATCCGATCCGGATGGAAGGCATATTCCCACGCAAAACGGCCTTTGACGCAGCTATGACCGTGGTTGGCCTGCCCGTCCTTCCACGGGGTCATGCGGATAACCTCATCCCCCTTCATTTCCGCTTTAAAGCCGCAGCCAACGCCGCAATAGGCGCAAGTGGTCAGAACGGCGTGATCCGGCTTACCCCCCTCAATGACATTCTTTTCCAGCAGGCTATCCGTTGGACAGGCCGACACGCAAGCGCCGCAGGAAACGCAATCACTGGCGAGGAAATTCTGCGTCCCCGTCTTTATTTGGCTGTCAAATCCGCGGCCCTCCACCGTTAAGGCAAAAGTTCCCTGCACCTCTTCGCAAGCCCGTACGCATTTGGAACAGAGAATACATTTGCTGGGATCAAAGCTAAAATAAGGGTTACTGTCATCGATAATGGATTTAAGATGATTATGGCCTTCTGTGCCGTACCGGCTTTCCTGAATATCCAGCAATTTTGCCAGATCATGAAGCGGCGTGTTTTCTTCGGGGTGATCGGACAAATACAAATCCATCACCCCGCGCCGAAGCTTCGTTAAATGAGTGGACTGGGTGATCACTTTCATACCGTCTTCGGCGGGCGTCGTACAGGAGGCCGGCGTGCCTTTTCTGCCATCTATTTCCACCAGACACAGCCGGCAGGAGCCAAAACTTTCCAGACAGTCCGAGGCGCATAGGCTGGGAATGTCCGTGTCCAGCTCTGCCGCCGCGCGCATGATACTTGTGCCGCACGCCACCGTCACAGGCTTGCCGTCAATTTCCAATGTAACGGACGTATCCGAGATGACTTCCGGTGTCCCGAAATCTTTTTCAATGATCATTGCTCATCTCCAATTTTGAAATCCTCTGGCCAATGCTGCAACGCACTTAAGACGGGAATTGGCGTCATGCCGCCCATGGCGCATAATGATCCGGCCTCCATCAGCTCACATAAATCTTTCATCAGGTTCAGATTTTCTTCGCATTTTTCACCGGCCTGAATTTTACCCATAAGCTCCGCGCCGCGCACAGAACCAATACGGCAGGGCGTGCATTTGCCGCAGCTCTCGATGGCGCAGAATTCAAAGGCGAATTTTGCCTGCTCGGCCATATCCGCCGTATGGTCAAATACCACAATTCCGCCGTGGCCCAGTACCGCGCCAGCCTCTGAGAAGGCCTCATAATCCATCGGCAAATCAAGATCATCTTCCGATAAATAAGCCCCGAGCGGCCCGCCGACCTGCACCGCCTTTAACGGCAGATTGCTGAGGGTGCCGCCGCCGTAATCCTCCACCAATTCCCGCAAGCTGACCCCGAATGCCTTTTCCACCAGGCCGCCGCGCGTAATATTTCCGGCCAGTTGGAAGGCTATGGTGCCGCGGGAACGGCCCATACCAAAATTCTGATAATATTCCGCGCCGCGCGCCATGATGATCGGCACGCTGGCCAATGACAAAACATTATTGACCACGGTGGGCTGCCCGAATAATCCTTCAATGGCGGGCAAGGGCGGTTTTGCCCGCACCATGCCGCGCTTGCCTTCCAGACTTTCCAGCATGGCGGTTTCTTCGCCGCAAACATACGACCCGGCCCCCATGCGGATTTCAATGTCAAAATCCTTGCCCGACCCTTGGATGTTTTTCCCAAGCCAGCCTTGATTGCGGGCATTCATCAGAGCCTCCCCCAATATTTCCTGACATAGCGGATATTCCGATCGCAGATAGATATAGCCTTCGTCCGCGCCAACCGCGAGGCCCGAAATGATCATGCCTTCAATCAATGAATAGGGATCGCCCTCCATCAAAATCCGGTCGGCAAAAGTGCCGCTGTCGCCCTCGTCCGCATTGCAGCAGATATATTTCTGATCTGAAGAAGCCCCCAGAACCGTATTCCACTTGATGCCGGTGGGAAAAGCCGCCCCGCCGCGCCCGCGCAGGCCGCTTTGCGTCACCTGATCAACGATCTGCTGCGCCGTCATCTTAAGCGCAACGTCAAGGCCGGCAAAACCGCCGTTGGCCTGATAATCATCCAGAGACAGCGCATCAATCAAACCGCATCGGGCAAAGGTCAATCTGTCCTGACTTTTCAGGTAAGGGATTTCGGCGGTTAATCCCTGACACAGAGCATGATCACCGCCCGCCAGAAATCCTGCATCAAATAATCCCGCCGCATCGCCTGAAGACACATTGCCATAAGCAACCCGGCCCCGCTTCGTCGCCACCTCCACCAAAGGTTCCAGCCAGCTCATGCCCCATGAGCCATTGCGAATAATCTCGATATCATGGCCGCGTGATGCGGCCTCCCTCATGAGAGCAAGGACAAGTTCATCGGCCCCCAATGACAAGGCGGTGCTTTCCAGCGGCACATAGATGGTTACCAGATTTGTCATAAGGCCACCTTTTTAAGCAAATGATCCATATGATCCGCGCTCACCCGGCCATACAGTTTTCCGTCAAGGGTAATATTTGGCGATACCGCGCAATTTCCCAGACAATAAACCGCCTCTAATGTGAAATGTCCATCAGGGCTGGTCTGGCCTAACGTGATCCCAAGCTGATTTTGCACATGTTTTGTCAAGGCGCGGCTGCCCCGTGACTGACAGGCCTCCGCCTGACATATCTGAATCACATGGCGGCCTTTTGGCGCGGACGTGAAGTCATGATAAAAACTTTTAACGCCGTAAACTTCGGCTTCGGATAGATTAAACCCCTCCGCAAGCAAGGCATAACTTTCCGCCGGAATATACCCGAAAGCATGCTGAAGGCCGTGCAAAGCCTCCATCAAGCCGCCTTTAAGGGACGCGCATTGCGCGATGATCTGCAAAGCTTCCCCCTGATCCCAACTTACTTTAGGACTATGGGCCTTTTCAAGGCGGGGGGCATCTCCCATTTTATCCGGCATATATCCTCTTTCCCATTACGTAATCCGTGAAACTTCGAGATTAAACATAATACGGGAACAAAGGCCATACAATCTAATTTTCTATTAATGATTACTGGTTTAATGATTACTGGCGCCCGAAATGCCGATACCCGTTTCAGAACGCACAAGCTGTTCATCAAACAGCGCCTTTTCTTTCTCTGCCTGCGGGCTTTTATCCAGCAGGGAAAAAACCCATATGGCGATAAAGGCAAGCGGCATGGAATAGACGGTTGGATAGACCTGCGGGAAGATCGGCTCGGCATTGCCAAGGACAGACACCCAAACGCCGGGGCCGAGGATAATCAGCCCAATGGACAATATCAACCCAACAACGCCGCCGGCGATGGCCCCTTTGGTGGGCATATTTGACCAATAGAGGGACATGATCAGGATCGGGAAGTTGACGCTCGCCGCAACGGCCAATGCCATTGACGCTACAAAAGCCACATTCTGATGCTCAAAAGCGATGCCTAATACCACCGCAATAGCGCCAAGGGCAAAGGTCGCAATACGCGATATTTTAATCTCCTCTGCGCTGCTGACCGGGCCCTTTTTGAAAGTTTTGGAATATAGGTCATGGGCAATGGTCGCCGCCCCGGCCAAAGTCAGTCCGGCGACAACCGCAAGGATGGTCGCAAAAGCCACCGCCGACATAAAGCCAAGCATAAAATCACCGCCCATATATTGGGTCAGATGCAGGGCCACCATATTGCCGCCGCCCAGAATATTACCCGCCGCATCATGATAATCAGGATTATTCATCACAAAGGTCACCGCACCAAAACCGATGATAATGATCAGAATATAAAAATACCCCATCAGCGTTGTCGCGACAAAAACAGATTTTCGGGCATCTTTGGCATCTTTAACCGTGAAAAGCCGCATCAATATATGGGGCAGACCCATGATACCGAACATCATGGTCAGGGCAATGGAGATAATCGCAATGGGATCTTTCAGCCATAAACCGGGGGCCAGAATGGCCACCCCCTTTGGGTGAATATCCGCCGCACTGGACAATATCGCTTCCACATTGAAATTAAAGCTTTTCATCACCATGAAGGCAATGAACGTGCCGCCAATCAACAACAATACAGCCTTGATCAATTGCACCCAGGTGGTCGCCAGCATGCCGCCGAAACTGACATAACAGATCATCAGAAAGCTGACCAATATCACCGCATAAACATAATCCAGGCCGAATAAAAGCTGAATCAATTTACCGGCACCGACCATCTGCGCAATCAGATAAAAAATAACCACGGACAAAGAGCCAATGGCAGAAATGATCCGAATTGGTTTCTTATCCAAACGGTAAGACACCACATCAATGAAGGTATAGCTGCCCAGATTACGCAGACGTTCCGCCATGAGGAATAAAATCACCGGCCATGCCGCCATAACCCCGACAGCCAAAATCATGGCATCAAAACCAAAACCATATATGGCCCCGGTAATGCCAAGGAAAGTCGCCGCCGACATGAAGTCACCCGCAATGGCTGTGCCGTTCTGCCACGGCGTAATCCCGCCGCCAGCCGCATAAAAATCATCTTTGGTTTTGGTCTTGCTCGCCGCCCACCATGTGATGCCCAGGGTCGCCAGAACAAAGATCAAAAACATTATGATCGCAGAAACATTGAGAGGTTGTTTGACCACCGCGCCAGAAATATCGCCGCCGGCCCCATGGGCCGCAGCAGAAAGATATAGGGCCAAGAAAATATACCCAGAAATATACCCCAAAAACAATTTTATCACTTTACTCATGGCCAAGCTCTTTGCGTAATTCCCCATTCAGCACATCAAAATACCGGTTGGCCCGCCATGTATAAATTCCCGAGCAAACCATCCCGCTGATAATCACCAGCACGCCAATGATAATGCCGTATGTCATGCTGCCGCTGCCCGGGGATTGCGACATAAAGCCCGGCGCAAAAGACATGCCCAGCACATAAACAGCATAGCCAACCGCAATTATCAGGCTGAAGACCAGACCGAACCTGCGTCGCGCGCGGATAAGCTCTTTGAATTTAGGATGATTAAGACATTTCTCAGTTTCCGTTGGCGACATTTTATTTCCCATTATTTTTGTTTGACCGCCTTGTAATTTTGGATAATTTTGGGGTCATATTTTATAAAAATGTGATATATTAAAGGCCCGATTTCGAAAGCAGTGTTGCATATTTAACATGCTCTTTCAACCGGGCCTATATTTTCAGGTTTCAACAAAATCAGAAGCTATATGTTCCTGTAAAACCATATGTTCTCGGCGCACCAAACAGGGCAAAGGCAATCCGGCTGCCGCGCTGTGAGAAGACATGGGTTCGATATTCCTTATTGGCTATATTCTTGATCCATGTGGCCAATTCCCATTTGCCATCAGGAGAATTCCACGCGATACGGCCATCCCATAAATCATAAGCCGGGATCGTCGTAATATCATTATTGTTGGGATCATAATAGGTCAGGGATTGATAGCGGTAATTGACCTTGGCAGACAGGGAACTGCCATCTTCCAGCTCATGGGTATATTTACCATACAGGCTGAGGCTATGTTCCGGAGATTGTCGCATAATATTCCCTGAGAAATCCGCAGAACCGTCAATACCCGGTGATCCCGCATATTCCGTATATTTTGCATCAAGATAGGCGTAGCTGCCGCCCATTTCGAGGCCTTCGGTGAGGAGGAATGTGAATTCAGTTTCAACACCCTTTATTTCTGCTTTACCGGCATTTTCGGTGATAAACTGACCAAAGTCATCCACCCCCGGCTGGAAAAAGCGTGTCACTTGCAGATTGTTATAATCCGTATAGAAAGCGGCAATATTCACCCGCGCCCGATTATCCCAGAACTGCGTTTTCACCCCAACTTCAAAATTGGTGGCTTTTTCGGAATCAAAGGGCGTGGTGGCCCGCTCTGCAGTAGAGGCTGATCCGGTAAAGCCGCCGCTTTTAAAGCCTGTGGAGATGCTACCATAAAGCATGGCGTCCTCTGTGACCTGATAGTCGGCGACAACCCGCCATGATACGTTGCTCCACCGGTCACTGGCCCCGACTTCCGCGAAATTAGTCAACAAAAGCCCAATGCCTTGATGAACCACAGCTTCCGCAGTCATATCCTTTTTCTCTGTAGAATAACGCATGCCTGCGCGAATGGTAAGGTCTTCCGAAACCTCATAAGACCCATCCGCATAGAGCGCGAATGTGTCCGATACATTGGTTTGGAAAGAGGACATATCACTGGCAAAATTTACCCCGCCAATTTCCAGACCAATTGAAGGAAAGTAATAATTTTCCACACGGTCGGTTTCTTCACGGCTGTAAAAAGCCCCCACAACCCAATTTAATGCCGTCTCCCCATTGGAGACCGCCCGAAATTCCTGTGTCAGCTGCTTGGTATTTTCAATCGCTGCATCCGCCACATCAAAGGCAAACCCAGAAGATGCGGGCGCAAAGAAATTGGCCCCGGAAACATTTAACGCCACAAAGGCGGTTGATGCCGGCAGGCCTTCTGAATCTTCGAGCCAGTCAAATGTGCTTTTTCGGTATGCTGAAATGGACGAGAATGTTCCCCATGCCTGATCCCAGTTAACCTTTAAGGAATAACCTTCGACTGTCCGATCCGTATAGCCCTCTACATCATTAAGAGAATCAAAAGCTGATCCGCCGCCGCCCAAGGCATTATTAACCGCGACCGGGTTTGAGGCATTATCACCGCCGTGGAAACCAACGGCGCTTCCCACCGGCTCGCGGTTACTGTCCCCCATATTATCATCCGCGCCATCGGCTGAAAAAATCACCTCAAGGTCTTCACTTGGTGTCCAGCGTAACACACCACGATACGCAAAAGTTTCGCCGCCGCCAAGCTGTTTGCCAAACAGATCTGAGCCGACCAGAACATTTGTGTAATAACCGTTAAATTCCCGGCGGCTGAAAGACAGCTTGCCGAAGAGATTTTCCGCAACCTGACCACTGAGCATACCGGCGGTATCCAAACGTCCATAATCTCCCACCGTCTGACGGAAACGGATTTTAGTTTCTTCGTCCGGTGTTGTCGTGACAAAATTTATCGATCCACCAATGGAGTTTTTGCCATATAAGGTGCCTTGTGGCCCACGCAGAATTTCAACCCGTTCCAGATCAAAAATATCAAACACCTGCGCCGTTCTGGCCGCGATATAAACATCGTCCACGCTGACAATGACGCTGTCACTGGCCGAGGCACCATCTTCTTTTGTGCCAATGCCGCGAATGGCAATTTCAGGCTGCCCGACGCTAAAGGCCGCAAAGGTCATGCCGGGGGTTCGATTACCGATATCCTGCAAGTTGGCAATATCATCCTCCCGCAGCAAATCACCCGAAAAAGCGGTAATGGCAATGGGAGCCTGTTGAAGATTCTCAGCCCTTTTCTGGGCGGTCACAATAATTTCGTCAATAGAGAAGCTATTCTCTTCATCCTCCGCAGCGTTGGCCATCAGAGGCCCCGCCGTTAACCCAAGTGCCAAAATCGATGTCGTTGCATAAAACCATGTTTTCACAGTCGTCTCCTATATCTAAATTTTTATCAAACATTATGATTCCTCGCAGCCATTCCCTATTCATCAGCTGCGATACCCTATTCAACGACAGGCGGAGAAAACCCCTCAGTTATTATTAATAAATTATTAATTTTCAGAAATTTAATGTGACCGTCAGGCCATAAGTGCGCGGTGTGCCGAAGATGGCATAGTCGTTACCGCCAAGCACATAAAGATGGGAAATATATTCTTTATCCAGAAGATTTTTCGCCCAGAGCGTGGCTTCCCAAACATTATCAGATGATTCATAAGCGAGGGAAGCATCCACCAGATCGAATGCCGGCTGGATCGTCACGCTGTTATCCGGCTCGCGAAAGCTCATGCCCTGATAACGATAATCGGCGCGAAACCTGAGCCGGCCCAGTCGGAATTCCCGTTCATAAAAAAAAGCCAGATAGAGAGAATGCCGGGGGGCCTGCCGCAGACGATTACCGGTAAAATCCCGGCCCGACAAATCATTGAATTGAGTATAAGTCGCATCCAGAAACGCGTAAGAGCCGAAAAACTCGATCTCTTTAGTGGGTTTGACGGTAAATTCAAGCTCAAGCCCGCGCAGTCTGGCCGAGGCGGCATTACTGGTCTGGAAAACCCCGAAATTGCCCTCTGTCTTAAATTGCACCACCTGCAAATCACGGTAATCAGAATAGAACCCCACCAGATTCAAGCGAATCCTGTCCTCAAGCCATTGGGACTTAACCCCAAGTTCAAAATTCCAGACCGATTCTGGGTCTATGGTACGTCTGGCCAAATCCAGCGTGGCCGGTGCCCCTTGAAATCCGCCGCTTTTATAGCCGCGCGATATGCTATTATACAGCATGATATCATCGCTATATTGCCATGATAAAACAAAATTTGGCGAGAAATCCGTCCAGGCCCCCTCATTACGAAGGGTGAAATCCTCCAGCAATATGGTTCGGTCCCCATTGGTGCTATTCTGTTGATCCATTTTTTTGGTTTCATGGGTAAGCCGCGCCCCCGCCGTAAAATTTATACCGTCCGCAAGCCTGTATGTGGCCTCCCCAAAAGCGGCGTAGCTGTTGGTTTTATTGTCCTGATCTGTGGTCGAGATCAATTGCGGAAAGATAAAATTCTCAATACGGCGTGTCTGTTCAAAAAGATAATAAAAACCCGCCACATATTTTAAGGCCGCATCATCGGGGGAAATCCAGCGAAATTCCTGAGAAAACTGTGAATGCTGTTCGTCTACATTGGAATTTACCTTTTGATTGGTCAGTGATGATGGCAGGCCTGTGGAGTCTTCCAGCCAAGCGAAATCCGTTTTGCGAAAAGCCGTAATGGACAAGAGCCTGCCGTAACCGCCTTCCTGACTGATCCGGCTGCTAAGGCCCCATATGGTGCGGTCTGTGAAACCACGGTCACTGTTGATGGCATTTCTGGCATTGCCGCCAAAACTTGCCAGAATATCCGTTGGCAGGGCTGTTGCCCCGCTGGGCAGGCCGTCCGGCCCGAGCAGACGAACCGGCACCCGCCCGACCACGGGGATACGGCCTGTGCTTTCCAAATCATCCCGGCTGTAGTCGCTGTTTATATCCATGCGCAAATCCTCGCCCAGAACAAACAAAAGCTTGCCGCGCGCAGACCATGTATTCTCGTCATTCTGCTTGATGCCCGGCAAAAATATACTTTCCTGCCAACCCTTTCTTTTGCGGGAATGGAGAGACAGTCTGGCCAATAGTTTATCTTTTATCACCGGGCCGCTGATCACGCCCCGAATATCAACCCGGTCATAATTGCCAATGGTGGCTTCCATTTCGCCCGATAATTCTTCTGTGGGATTTTTACTGGTGACATTAATGGCCCCGCCAATGGCATTCTTGCCATATAAAGTGCCTTGCGGGCCGCGTATGACTTCGATCTGTTCCAAATCATAGAAATTCATATTAATACTGGTGATCCGCCCCACATAGACATCATCAATAAACATAACGATGGAATTATCCAAGGCGGCCCCGTCGTCATTTGATCCCACCCCGCGCATATGAATGGTTGGCTGCCCAATGCTGAAGCTGGACACGGTCAGGCCCGGCACACGCGTGCCCACATCTTCAATATCATGAATGCGGGCCTCGCGGATAAACGGCGGCTTGATCACGGTAACCGCCACAGGCACTTTTTGCATATTGCTGCGCCTGCGCAGGGACGTGACAACCACTTCATCGATGGGGCTGATATAGTCTTCTTCCACAAGCACATCACCGCGCTCATGACCATACGACAGGGGAGAGGATATGACAGAATTAGGCTCTTGAAACAAAGCGGGCGATATGGAAATGGTTTTCTTGTTAATATATTTAAAGCCAAGCTGCGTGCCGCCCAGAAGGGTAATCAAAGCCTCTTTCGGATACATCTGTCCTTTGAGGGCCTTGGATGTTTTTTCATCGGTATCTTTCTTGCGCACAAGCAAGGACATATTGGCCTGCGCGCCAAAATCCAGCAAGGCTGTCGACAGGGATTGGGCCTCAATATCAAAATCTTTTTTAATTTCCCTCAATAAGCCAGCCGATTGGCCATAAGAGGACAGCCCAAATAACAGAACAAACGAAAATATCAGAAGACAGATCAAAAACTTCCCTGAAACATCACTTAAGATCTTTTTCAGGTCACCGCTGAAGATAGAAAAAATATCGACAAAAATTTGTCGCATTCCCCAGACATCCTCCCATAAGGTTTTTTTATATTTATACGGCCTTATTACCGCCCGCAAAATTTATTGCGGGCTGTTTATTTTGTACCATATTATTATTTGTTGGGATAGAGGGTGATCAGGTCTTTGGAAATTACGCGCGCATTTACATTAAATGTCGTCTCCAGGGCTTTTAACGTTGTCGCGCGGTCTTCGATTTTTAAAATAGCCACGACCTCAATATCCCTCAGGGCCGGATCGCCAATACGAATTTCCACATCATAATAGCGATTAATATCCTCGACCAGATCCGCGAAGCTTTCCCCGTTGTAAATAAGTTTCCTGTCGCGCCAGGACAAGACAGCATGGCTATCCACAGCAACGGCTTTATTATCAACCGCATCATTACCAAGGCTGAATTTTTGATCTGAGGTCAAGGTGGCATCAAAGGGCATTGCGGCATAATTATCCGTCATGCGGCCATGATCCATGACCCCGACAGACCCTTCCAATACGGTCACGTCACTGTGAAAATCTTTTTGACGGATGTTGAATTTAGTCCCCAGCACCCGCACAAGGCCGCCTGTTGTTTCAACAAAGAATGGACGATCTTCATCTTTGACCACCTCAAAGAAAACTTCTCCGCGCTTAAGGTAAACAACCCGCTTATCCTTCTGAAGATCAACGCGGACTTCTGAATTTGTATTCAGGACAAGATGTGAGCCGTCATCCAGAATCACATCGGCCAGCTCGCCAATCTCTGTTGAATGGCTGTCCATCCAGATATTATGCCCCCATTGACCATAGCTCACTATACTTATGGCAAGAAAAGCAATAGACGCGGCGATCATTCCGGGAGACCATATTTGTTTACGGGATATATGTTTATGGGATTTTTTCTGTATTTTATGATCCGCCAATGACGTGACAGAGGCGTTGTCCCGCGCGGGACTTGCCGCAGGGCTTACCATGACAGGAATCTCATCCCACAGCCCGCCTATTTCCCCATAGGCTGCCTGATGCAAATCGCTTTGGCTGATCCAGTCCGCAAAGCCTGCCGCGCGCTCCGGCGATATATCATCGGCGCGCATCAGCACAAACCATTCGGTTGCCTCATCCAGTATTTTGTCGTCTATTATCTGCTCATTCATCTTTCGTCCATTATCCCGTATCACAAAACCTAAACGGCTCTCCTTAAAGACCCCTCAGTTTTTTTTCATTTTCCGCCTTAAATATTTAAGCGCCTGTATGATATATTTCTCAACCATACTTATGGAAATTTGTAATTCTTCGGCTATTTCGCGGTATTTCAGATTATTTTCGCGGTGCAGCAAAAAAGCCCTGCGACATTTTGCCGGCAAGTCGTCCAGGGCCAGAAAAACCTCATCAAGTTCCTGCCGCGCCGCCATTTGTCTGTCCGCCGGGATGGCCCCTGCCTCACTGGCCACCCCCATGGATACGCCGCTCTGAACCTCATGGATGTATTTTTTATGATGCTGGCCCTTGCGCTGCCGGTCAATGATGATATTGATGGCCGTACGATACAGATAAGCGCGGGGGTTTTCCATAGTTCGCAGACCCTCCAGATTGATTATTTTCTGGAAAGATTCTTGCAGCACATCATGAGCATCATCCTGATTCTGCGTTCTATACATCAAGAACTTAAGAAACCCCGCATGGTTATCCTGATACATCTGTTCAATGAATGATTTTTGTTCTTTTTCCATAAATATCCATTTTTGTTCTTTTCCATAAATATCCGTGGGGCTTTGCTTAATTTATGAAGGATAAAGTTTTCCTGTTAATTATCAAGGTAATTTCACGGCTATAGTTGATAAAATTCTACAGTTATGTAGAATAAATATTATAACAATAGCCCCCTCATCCAAAATGAACTAAAAGCAATTTATTTTCAAAGGGATAGGTGAGCCAAACCAAGGAATTTATCATGAGTGCCGTATCAATCCATAATCCGATTCTATTAAATCCAAGCCGAAAATTACCAAAGTCCATCGCCATTATCGGGGCCGGCACCATTGGGCCTGACATTGGTTATTACCTGAAAAGCGCGTTAAAAGACCTGACGCTCATACTTATAGACATTAACCCTGAAGCCTTAGGCAGGGCCGTTGATCGTATTGATGCTTATGTGGAAAAAGGCTTGAAACGCGGCAAATTAACCGAATCTCAAGCCATCTCCGTCCGTCAGAATTTGATAACATCCACCGATTATGCCGCCTTGAAAGATT
Organism: Alphaproteobacteria bacterium; assembly: GCA_024280095.1. Classification (GTDB taxonomy): domain Bacteria; phylum Pseudomonadota; class Alphaproteobacteria; order Sphingomonadales; family Emcibacteraceae; genus Paremcibacter. The sequence goes on from JAJRQU010000032.1 coordinate 15,133, forward strand.
GCGACTGGGTTTTGGAAGCAGCCACCGAAGATCTGGATTTAAAAAGGGAAATATTCACGCAAATCGAAAAATATATTCGCCCTGACGCCCTGATTACCTCCAACACCAGTTCCCTGCCCGCAGAACGGCTTTTTTCCCATCTGAATCATCCCGAACGCGCCACCGTCACCCATTTTTTCGCACCGGCCTTCCAGAACCCTGTGGTTGAAATTATTGATTGGTCCAAGAATAGTCATGGGGCGGGGCCGGAATTATCCGAATATTTGCGCTGGTTTTTTGGCGCAACGGGAAAAGTCCCCATGCTGACCACTGATGCGGTCTGTTTCATGCTCGACCGGATATTTGATAATTGGTGCAACGAAGCCGCTTTGCTATTGGATATTGCCAGCCCCGCAGAAATTGACAGCGTGGCCATGGAATTGGTTCACGCCGGGCCATTCTTTGTCCTGAATTTAGCCAACGGCAATCCGATCATTGTTGAAACCAACACGGTTCAGGCCGCCGATGAAGGCGACCATTACACGCCGGCCACTATCTTTAACGAGGTTGATAAATGGGAGACAAATCCGCCCGGTTCCCCCATCCCCGTGGATCCAAAAACGGCCTCTATCATACGGGATCGCCTGCTGGGGATTTTATTTTCCCAGACCGTCGATATTCTGGACAGGCAGATCGGCTCCCCGGCGGATCTTGATCTGGGCTGCTGTTTGGCCTTTGCTTTTAAAAAAGGCCCGCTTGAACTGATGAAAGATTTCGGCGCGCAGGAAGTCGCACGTATCTTTGCCGAATTTGCCAAATATAAACCAAATATGCCCCAGCCGAAAAAACCAATTTCGGCCTATCTTGATTTTCACCGCTATATTCTGGTTGATGACTTGAATGGCGTCAAAATCATCACCCTGCGCCGACCAGAAGCCATGAATGCCCTTCATGACCAGATGACCGACGAAATTCTTGAGGTCATCAAGGCCCATGAAAATGATCCCGCCGTCACAGGTTTTATCATCACAGGCTATGGTACTTCTGCTTTTTGCGCAGGCGCCGATATTGGTAAATTTCCCGCCATGCTGGGCAACAAAGACCAAAGCATTCAATATGCCAGAGATTGTTCCCGTCTGCTGATTCATCTGGATAGCTGCCCCAAGCCGGTTGTTGCCGCGCTGAATGGTCTGGCCTTGGGCGGCGGGCTGGAGCTGGCTACCCGCTGTCATGCGCTGGTGGCCATAGAGGGCGCATGGATGCAATTGCCGGAAGTTACCCTTGGGATCGTCCCCGGCATCGGGGCCATGGTCATCCCCTATCGCCGCTGGCCCAAATCAGCAAAAATTTTCAACGGCATGCTTACCCGCGCAGAAAAGCTAACCGCAAGAACGGGGCTTGAAATCGGCATGATTTCAGAGATTGTTCACTATCCGAAAGATTTAATTCCCGCCGCCCTTCGGCAAGTGGCGGCCTTGCAGAACAAACCCCATGCCATTACAGATACGCCTGTAAAAATTAAATCCTTTGAGCCATCGGACGGCACCTCGGCAACAGGTCAGATATTAAGTCGCGAAATTATCACGATCATTGAAAAGGCCGTGGGTCTCGCCGCAGAGGCCGTCTCATTATCCGATGCCTTGGAAATAGGCTATGAGGCCTTTGGTGACAGCGCCTGTACAAAAGCCGCCCGTGAAGGTATTTCAGCCTTTCAGGAACGCCGCAAAGCTGATTTCAAGGAAACAGGGTAATCATGCTCTAGAGCAATGTCAGACGGTTAAGCCCTTGTGCCGTCCAGAATAATATCGGCATAATATCGGCCGATTTGATCAAGGGATAATGGGCCATCTGTCCGGTACCAGCTGGACAGACTGTTGCATAACCCCAGAATAGAATAAACCAGAAGTTCGGGCGGTACGCCGGGCCTTATATCGCCGGCGTCCCGGCCCTCTTGGATCATTTTCAGCCATGCTTTTTCATAGGATTTGAATATATCGCGCAATTGAATGAACTTGATCTGGACGTCCCCCCTGCTGTTTTTACGAACCGCCATGACCATATGGAAATAACTGGAGTTGAAATGCTGGAGATGACTTTCAATGCCGCGCCGAATGATTATTCTGCTATCTGTCTCTTGCGCTATGATCGCCGTAAAATTCTTCATAACGCGGGAAATCTGCGGCGCGATAATATCATAAAGAAGATCATATCTGCTGGGGTAATAATAATAAAGGGATTCCCGTTTAATGCCGACTGATTCCGCAATATCCCCAAGAGAGGTATCCGAAAAGCCCTTCTCGGCAAAAAGCCTGTTGGCTTCTGCCAATATTAAATTGCGGCGTTTAAACTTCTTTGTCATTGTTTTTATCTTTTTCTTACTTTATGGAGAAATCATAGACTTTTCTGAAGGGAATAGACAATAGCTTCTCAAGCTGCAAAATCAAGATTTCTGATGTGCCAAGGCCGAAATATCCATTTTCTGGAATATGGTGACCCAAAATCAGAGGCCGTCATTATCTGGCATGGGGTCACAGGCACCTGCCGGGACCATAAAGAACTGGCGGCACGACTGGCCGAATATTATCATGTGATCTGCCCGGATTCCATTGGCTGCGGGCTGTCTGACTGGACACATGATAAAAAGAATGACCCCGGCCTTGCCGCCTATGCCGCCATTGCCCGCGACCTTGTCTCTCAGCTTGGTCTGACGTCGGTGCGCTGGATCGGGGCATCAAAAGGCGGCGGCCTTGGCATTGTCCTTGGCGCGGTTATGACCGAATGCCCCATCAGCCATCTTGTTCTGGATGATGTCGGCCCCGGATTCCCCGACTGGCTGCGCGAGGCGGCCATGAAAAATATTTCGGCCCCGCCGCATTTTGACAGCTTTACCAAATTCGAAAAATATCTTAAAGACATGCTGGCCAGAGGCGGGTTGGTGCTGGACAAAAAAAGATGGCGCCATTTGGCAGAAACCTGGTGCCGGCAAACGGATGACGGACATTTCACCTTTCAGAATGATCCGGCGCTGGCCAATCAGTTCAGCCTGCATGGTCAGGATTTCAACATCTGGCATCATTATGACAAAATCACCGCAAAGACCCTGCTGATCCGGGGGGAAAAATCCATTATTCCCGCCCATGAGGTCGAACGAATGCAGGCCACCGGTCCAAAATGCCGCCTCCATAATCGCAGCGGCGGCCATATCAGCCTGCTCCATGAAAAAGACCTGCAGGATGTGATTCTGAATTTCTTAAAAGATTAGCATTATCGCGGATAATGAATGAAATCCGGATTCAGGTCTGAAATTTTTGTGCAGCCCAGCAAGGCCATATCCCGCGCAAGCTCTGCCCTCAGCAACCCAAACATCCGGTTCACGCCCGCCTCACCGCCTGCCGCCAAGGCATAAAGATAAGGCCGCCCGATCATCACGGCATCCGCGCCAAGAGCCAAGGCCTTGATCACATCGCTGCCGCGCCGAACGCCGCTGTCGATCAATATTTCTGCCCGCCCGGCCACCGCCTTCACGATCTGCGGCAGAACTTCTATGGGCGGCGGCATAAAATCCAGTTGGCGGCCGCCGTGGTTGGAAATAATGATGCCGCTGGCCCCGATGTCCACCGCGCACCTTGCATCTTCTGCATTGACAATTCCTTTGATCAGGAACGGCCCGCCCCATTGTTCAATCATCCATGCGGCATCATTCCAGTCCACCGCAGGGTCAAACTGTTTGGCCACATAATCCATCAGGTTCCCGTCGTCTGGAAGCTTGACCGTTGAGGATCCTGCCAGATTGCCAAGTTCAATTTTCTCGCCGGTCAAATAATGATAGAGCCAAGCCGGATGGCGCAAGACATCCATCATTGTTCGGGCCGTCAGGGACGCGGGGAAAGTCAGGCCATTACGCAAATCTTTTTCCCGATTGCCATGTACGGGCAAATCCACCGTCAGGCATAAAGCCTGATAGTTATTTTTTCGGCAACGGGCCATAAATTCCTTGATGATTTCCCGGTCCCGCCAAACATAAATCTGAAACCATTTTGGCCCCGTGCTGGCCGCTGCAGCCTCTTCTATGGATATGCTCGACAGGGACGACAAGGCATATATGCTGTTTGCCTTGGCCGCTGAGCGAAGAGCTGCCCCTTCCCCGCTATGATGAAACATGCGGGTCTGGCCTGTGGGCGCGAGCAATATGGGCAAGTCAATTTTCTGGCCCAATATTGTGGTTGAAAGATCAACAGACCCCACATCAACCAGCGCGCGGGGCATCAACTGGTATTTTGCAAAACTGCTTCTGTTGCGGCCCAGCGTAATCTCATCATCAGAACCGCCATCAAGATAATCAAAGATCATTCGCGGCAGGCGTTTCTTCGCCAAGGCCCGAAAATCTTCTATATTAAAACATTTATCAATTTGCGACATTCTTCCGCTCTACTTTCTAACATGCCCCGTTTAATCACATGCCCGTTTAATCACATGAATGTACGATACAGCATTCGAACAGCGACAATCAGAAAAAACGCCCCAAAGGTCAGACTAAGCTGTCTTTGGGTCAAAGCATGGGCGATTTTAGCCCCAAGCGGGGCCGCCAGAAATGTTGCCGGCGATATAATTAAAAAGCCGATCACATTAACAAAACCCACACTGCCCGGCGGCAAAAGACTGTTGCCCTGACCCAAAATCATAAAGCCAATAGTACCCGGCACCACAATCAGCAGCCCAAACAGGGCCGAGGTGCCCACCGCACGATGAATAGGCACATTAAACAGGGTCAATGTGGTCACGCTGAGCGCCCCGCCGCCAATGCCCATCATGGTGGAAACTGTCCCGATAATTGCGGGCGGCATAAGGCCCACAATGCCGCGCGGGACAGACGCCGCCAGCCGAATATTTTCCATGGGCAACATCATTTTGACCGCCACAAATAATGCCACGATCCCAAAGACAGCCGTCAGGCCTGAACTGCCTGTTTGCGCGGCGATCCAGCTGCCCAGAATCGCCCCCAGAAATATGGGTGCCCCCCAGTGACGGGTGAGCGCAAAATCAACCGCGCCGCGCCTGTGATGGGCGCGAATGGAAGAAATCGACGTGGGAATGATTGTCGCAAGGGATGTTCCCACCGCCACATGCATCCTGACCTGGGGATCAACCCCGATGTAACCCAAAGCAAATTCAAGCACCGGAACAATGACAATGCCGCCGCCAATACCCATCAACCCTGCCATCAACCCGCCAACCAGTCCGGTCGCCAGCATGAGCAAAATCAGCGGCAAATATAA
>JAJRQU010000033.1 GCA_024280095.1 Alphaproteobacteria bacterium
AAGATAAACAGCGCGCGGCGATATTAATACATATAAAAATTGTTAAATAAAATAAATAACTTATTTTTCATGTTAAAGCTTGATTTCTCCAGATTTGTCTGTAGATATAATATATTCTACAAGCACCAACGACCCGATAATTGCGCCAATAATAGTGAAGGACGCCTGACATCATGACCAGCCATACTCGATTGGCCCATCTGCAACGCCTTGAAGCGGAATCCATTCACATCATGCGGGAAGTTGCAGCAACCTGTGATAATCCGGTGATGCTCTATTCCATTGGTAAGGACAGCGGCGTGATGATGCATTTGGCTTTAAAGGCCTTTTATCCTTCCAAATTACCCTTTCCAATCCTGCATGTGGATACCACATGGAAATTTCGCGAGATGATTGAATTTCGCGAGAAATTTGCGGCGGAACATAATCTGGATTTGATCACTCATATCAATCAAGAGGGGGTGGCTATGGGCATGGGGCCCTTCAGTCATGGATCGGCCGTGCATACCGATGTCATGAAAACTCAAGGGTTAAAACAGGCGCTGGATAAATATGGTTTTGATGCGGCCTTTGGCGGGGCGCGAAGAGATGAGGAAAAGTCCCGTGCCAAAGAGCGGATTTTTTCCTTCCGCTCGGTCCAGCATCGCTGGGACCCTAAAAGTCAGCGTCCAGAGCTGTGGAATATTTATAATAACCGCATTCAAAAAGGCGAAAGCATGCGGGTTTTCCCCCTGTCCAATTGGACCGAGCTGGATATCTGGCAATATATTCATCAGGAAAATATCCCTATTGTGCCGTTATATCTGGCCAAAAAACGCCCTGTGGTGGAACGTGACGGCATGCTGGTGATGGTCGATGATGACCGTATGCCGATGAGGCCCGGCGAAGAGCCGGAAATGAAAATGGTCAGATTCAGAACCCTTGGCTGCTATCCTTTAACGGGGGCTGTCGAATCCACGGCGACCACCGTGATTGAGATCATTCAGGAAATGCTGCTGACCAAAACCTCTGAACGTCAGGGCCGCGCCATAGACAAGGACAGTAATGCCTCCATGGAGCAGAAAAAACAGGAGGGCTATTTCTGATGACAAAAAAATCCTATGAAGTACAACAATCCGAACAAATCACCAATGATATCGAAGGCTACCTCCATGATCAGGAGCATAAAAGTTTTCTGAGATTCATTACTTGCGGTAGTGTGGATGATGGTAAATCAACCCTGATTGGCCGTCTGTTATATGATTCAAAATTGATTTTTGAAGATCAAATGGCCAGCCTTGAGAATGACAGTAAGAAAGTCGGCACCCAAGGCGGCGATATTGACTTTGCCTTGCTTGTGGATGGCCTTGCGGCAGAGCGGGAACAGGGCATCACCATTGATGTGGCCTACCGTTTTTTCACCACAGATAAACGTAAGTTCATTGTGGCGGATACGCCGGGTCATGAACAATATACCCGCAATATGGCGACGGGCGCTTCATCGGCAGAGGCTGCGGTTATTCTTATTGATGCGCGCAAGGGTATTTTAACCCAGACCCGCCGCCATAGCTTTATTGTTAATCTGCTGGGCATTCGTCATGCGGTGGTGGCCGTTAATAAAATGGATCTGATGGATTATTCCCAAGAAGTCTTTCAGAATATAGAGGCACAATATCGTGAATTCGCCAAAAATCTTGATTTTTTAACCATAACGTTCGTGCCCATGTCGGCGCTTAAGGGCGATAATATCATGACGCCCAGTGATAAGATGCCCTGGCATGATGGCCCCGCGTTTATGACCGTGCTTGAGACGATTGATGTTGCCAGAACAAAGACTGAAAAACCGTTTCGGATGCCGGTTCAATGGGTCAATCGGCCCAATCTGGATTTTCGGGGATTCTCCGGCACGATTTCATCAGGCATCATCAAAGCGGGTGATAATATCATTGTCCTGCCGGGCGGAAAAACCAGCAAAGTGAAGTCCATCGTCACCTATGACGGTAATCTGGATCAGGCCTCGGCGGATCAGGCCGTGACCTTGACGCTGGAAGATGAAATTGATGTGTCGCGCGGGGATGTGATTTCAGAAATTAATCAGCGGCCAGAAACCACGGACCAATTTCAGGCGCATATTATCTGGATGGGGGAACAGCCGATGTTGCCGGGACGGCCTTATCTGATTAAAACCACAAATAAGACCATCGCCGGTGAAATTTCAGCTTTAAAACATAAAGTGAATGTCAATAGTCTGGAACATGAGGCCGGCAAAACTTTGGAATTGAACGAGGTTGGCCTCTGTAATATCAGCCTTGACGAAGCCATTGCCTTTGAGGCTTATCGGGATAATCCCGCCATGGGGGCCTTCATTATCATTGATAAAATCAGCAATGCGACGGTCGGGGCGGGGATGATTGACTTTGGCCTGCGCCGCGCAAGTAATGTCCACTGGCAAGCCGTGGATGTGGACAAGACAGCCCGCGCAGAGCAGAAACGCCAAAAGCCGGTTGTGCTGTGGTTTACCGGCCTGAGCGCGTCTGGAAAATCAACCATCGCCAATCTGGTGGAGAAAAAACTGCACGCCCTCGGTAAACATACCTATCTTCTGGACGGCGATAATGTGCGGCATGGCCTGAACCGGGATTTGGGTTTTGTGGATGCGGACAGGGTGGAGAATATCCGGCGCGTGGGTGAGGTATCCAAGCTTATGATTGATGCCGGATTGATTGTCCTCACCGCCTTTATATCGCCTTTTCGGGCAGAACGCCGCATGGTACGTGATATGATGGAGGCCCATGAATTTATCGAGGTTTTTGTCGATACCCCCCTCGAAATTTGCGAGAAACGCGACCCCAAAGGCCTGTATAAAAAGGCCAGAAGCGGCGAGATCAAGAATTTCACCGGCTATGACAGCCCGTATGAGCAACCCGAACGGGCCGATCTTCACCTGCATACCGCAGAGATAACCGCCGACGAAGCCGCCGATGCGGTCATCGCCAAAATCGAGGAAAAATATTTATCCAGTTAAGATATCATATGGGCTTTAAACCCCTCTATTCGCTCACGGATAAATGTGATTAGCTTTGTTGAAACAGGCATCTCAGTCTCTGCATCATGCAGGCACAAGAGAGTTTTATCCGTAATGGCCTTGACGCGCTTAAGCACCATTGGCTTGGTTAACTTCGCCTCCTGCGCAAGTTTTTCAAAATGACGGGCATAAACATCATTTGGCTTATACTTACCGCCAATTTTCATCGCCATTTTGGTCGCAAGCTCAGGGTAGTAGGCCGTAGATAACAGATCATAGAAAGGAGCTAACCGTATCTGTCCGTTTGTATAGAGCAGGGAGAAATTCTTGCCGTGCGCATCATTATTACCAATCAGATAATTGAAAATCACCGCATCGAGAAACTGTAACAAATCCAGCGCAGGAACGGTTGAGACTAAGCGTAGTAAATCAAAAGCCTGCCTAAGAGACACGCCACCCTCATTTTGATATTTCATCTCTGACACAATGCCGAGCGCCTGACAAAAATCCTCTTGATGCAAGCGCTGAATACCGCCATTCGCGCCTATCAGACGATCGTATCGCTCAACAGATAGCACCTGCATGCCTTCAATATCGAGTATCTCCACATTCGCAACAGGTAGCCCAATGGCTTTTGCCAGCTTCATACAAACAGCTTCATTGAGAACCGTATCCTCAAAATCTGTAATGGCAGGCTTTAAAATATGCGTGCTTGGCGCACCATTCATCGGTATCTCAAAACCATTCCTCGAGCGGTGAACTGTAATCTTATCTTGTGCCCCAGCCAGCGAAAGGCGAATACCTTCTTCCCCAGCAAGTAAGGGGCGGTTAGGTAGATCTTTTAATACCTTAGCCAAGTCTTTTTCTGATAAAGCTCTATAGTTTGGTGTATTCGCCTCTAACGGCTGCCCCTCGGGCAGGAAAGTCACAGCACCAGCACATTCGCCGCCGATCTTTGCCAACATGGCAAAGTCGTTCTTTTTGCTGATACCCAGATTCTTTGCAATGCGCTCACGCTTGGCTTCCTCGGGTAAAATTCCACCGAAAAACCCATGACATTGCAGGTTTGAGAACGGCTTTGTCTGCAAGGGCAAAGACTGAGACAAGGGAATTGCCTTCTTATTTCCCAGCCATTTAGGCGCATAGGCAAACCCCAACTCACCGCTATTATTCTGTGTCAGTTGGCCAACAAAATGTTCAAGCAAATATACATCAAGTATTCGCGCCATAGCTTACCCCCAGCCACTGCCGTCAGCGTTGCCTGTGCCTGAACCATGTCCGCTAGCATCACCAGATATCGTATCATAAGCGAGGCCATGCAGTTGCATTTTAATACCCAGCGTCTGCAATATTGTCAGCACTTTGGCAAGCTGGCAGGTCGGCTTGCCTTTCTCAAGGTCAACAATAAACCGCAACCCTGTGCCAGAGGTCAGCGCTAAATCTTTCTGCGTAATGCCTATCGCTTTGCGTGTTTTGCGAATGGCTGTGCCAATATCTTGTGGTGTTTGTATCATAATAAGGTCCAAATTAATTCCCGTACGGTAATATTAACACGATTTCAATCAAAAATACAGCAAATATTCCCGTTCGGGAATTCTGAATAATATTGTGGCACATATCTCTAAAATATTCCCGCTCGGGAACGTAAGGGTCATAGCAAGGGTGAATGGTGTCAGAGGAGCAGAGGGTCAGGGTGATTTGTATTTTGTTTAAGCAAAATTCATGCCATAAACATCAGGGATTTTGAGAGAATTTTATGGAGCGGGCGATCAGATTCGAACTGACGACCTAAACCTTGGCAAGGTTTCGCTCTACCCCTGAGCTACGCCCGCACTCCAAAAAATATACAGCCACAACAGGGACTGTGCGGCGGATAATAGCTATTACATTATCAAAATCAAGCGTAATATGAAAAAAATATCATTTGCGCGATATGGGGCGGTTTTTCTTTAAAAATGCGCTGAAAGATGCCATTTATACAAGAGGTTGAGAAAGCATAGGAAGAGGTTATTCATGCTGGCAGACAAGCAAAATCTGTTTAAATATTTTCAAGGCTTGGGAATCGAGGGGGTAACATTTGGTCGCCCCCCTATGTTATATTATGCCAAATTACGGTGTCCTTCTCTTTGATAATATGTAATTTAAGGTTATAATGAAAACTCATTTTTAGAATAAGGAAAATTTATGCAGGAATTTGGCGGCCCCTCTAATGTAGCAGCAGGGCCTGAGGCGCAAAATACAGGGCCATTGATTAAAGATGGCGACATGGCGAGCTTTATGGCCGATGTGATTGAAAAATCAATGTCGGTGCCGGTATTGGTCAGTTTTTATGCGGCATGGTCCGAGAATTGTAAGCAGCTGACGCCGGTTCTGGAAAAAGTGATTAATCAGGCCGGCGGCGCAGTTCACATGGTGCGTATGGATTTCGAGAAGAATCAGCAGCTTGCCGCCCAAATGAAAATTCAAACCGTACCAACGGTTGTGGTTTTTTCCGAACAACGGCCCGCGGATGCCTTTACCGGCGTTAAGTCTGAAGCCGAGGTTAAGCAATTTATCGCCCGTTTTGCGCCCGAAATGCAGCCGTCTCCCGTTGAACAAATGATTGAACAGGCGGTTCTATTGTTTGACGCAGAAGATTATCCCGCTGCGGGCGGGTTATATTCCGAAATATTGCAGACAGAGCCTGATAATGCATCGGCCATCGCGGGGCTTGCCCAGTCGCTGATTAAGATGGAAGATTTGGAAAATGCCGAAACCGTCTTGAAAACGGTTCCAAAGCAACATGAGAATGATGCGGCTATTTTGGCGGCGCGGGCGATGCTTGATATGGCAAGCCAGTTGACGGATCTGGGTGATGCGGAGGCCCTGGAACGCGCTATTATAGACGATGAGAATGATCATCAGGCCCGGTTTGATCTGGCCTTGGTTTTATGGGCGAAGGGCGAACAGGAGGCCGCGGCGGATCAACTGCTGAATATTGTCGCGCGCGATCGATCCTGGAATGAGGACGGCGCCCGCAAGCAATTGGTTAAATTCTTTGAAATCATCGG
>JAJRQU010000034.1 GCA_024280095.1 Alphaproteobacteria bacterium
AACCTTCTATCTTAGAAAAATCGGCAACTTTATTCATGGTAGAACGAATTTGCGCCAATAGGGCCAGACGGTTTTGCCGCTCAGCCGGATTATCACTATTGACCGTGACCTTATCAAAGAAAGCATCAATGCTTGGGCGCAATGCGGCAAGTGCGCTCATGGCCTCTTCAAATTTTTCCTGTTCAATAGCTGTGGTTGTTGCGGCTGACACCTGTCCCAGCCGCGCGAATAATTCAGTTTCTTCCGGCAGGGTTCCCGCCATGGCCGCGCCCGTAATGGCCCCGTCCTTTTTCTCTTCCGCTTTCAGAATATTCGCCGCCCGCTTATAACCGGATAACAAGTTACCGCCTTCTTCTGTGCCAAGAAAATTCTGCAAGGCTTCTACCCGAGCGATCAAGCGCAGCAAATCATCTTCACCACCAAGTGAGAACACCGCATCAATCAAATCATGGCGCACGCCTTGTTCCTTCAGATGGACTTTAAGACGATTTTCAAAAAAAAGCGATAATTCCCATATAGTCATAGCTGTTGATGTTACCTCTGCAGAATTAGAGGATAAATTAGCAGTTGTACTTAGTTTGCCTGTTGGGCCACTACTTGTTGAGAAGCTTTCTTTACCAAAGAAATTTCGAAGAGCCCGAATAAAATCAGTTCTGATCATCTCGTCCGCTTCTTTATTTCCCAATGAAACCAGAAATTCTCCTTTAATTAATACAGATGACTTGTAGAAACAGTCAACAAGCCCAATTCTAATCTTATTCTCAACTATTAATCTAACTACACCAAGTGCCGCACGGCGCAGGGCAAAGGGATCTTTTGATCCTGTTGCTTTTTCATCAATGCCGAAAAATCCGACCAAACTGTCCAATTTCTCGGCCATGGCAACAGAGACAGATACCAAATCAATGGGGCATTCATCACTTGGGCCTTTGGGAGAATAATGTTCGGCAATGGCAGATGCGACCGCAGGAGTTTCGCCCTGCTTCTGCGCATAATATTTACCCATCAGGCCTTGAAGGTCGGCGAATTCCCCGACCATGCCGGAAACCAAATCAGCCTTGCAGAGCTGCGCTGCCCTCTTGGCTTGTGTCACATCGGCACCAATTTTTTTAGCAATATGACCTGATAATTCAACCAAACGTGCAACCCGCTGCCCCACGGTTCCCAACTTGGCATGAAAGACGATATCATTCAATTTTGGCAGGTTATCATCCAACGATGTCTTTAAATCCTGATCCCAGAAGAATTTGGTATCGGCGAGGCGGGCGCGGAGGACGCGTTCGTTGCCGGCGATGATTTTGGCCCCGCCGTCATCGGCTTTCATGTTGGAGACAAAGATGAATTTGTTGGCGAGCTTACCATTCCCATCCACAACCGAGAAATATTTCTGGTGGCTTTTCATGGCACTGGTCAGTGCCTCCTGCGGCACATCAAGGAACTCTTTATCAAATTCGCCCATGAGCACAACAGGATATTCCGCCAGCCCGACCACTTCATTAAGCAGCCCCTCGTCTTCGAGCAAATTAAGTCCGGCATCCTGCGCAATCTTTGCCGCCTGTACATGGATGAGGGATTTGCGGTCATGGGGGGCAAGCATCACGTGAGCCGCGGTTAATCCGGCGTGATAATCGGCAAATGACGTGACGTTAAATATTTCCGGTGACAAGAAACGATGTCCTCTGGTTTGATCGCCGGAAACCAGCCCCTCGCCCAGATTAAAATCTACCACCGCGCCGTCCATCACACACAGAATGCTGTGCAAAGGCCGCACCCAGCGCAGCTTTTTATCGCCCCAGCGCTGTGATTTTGGCCAAGGGAAATTGCGGATCACCTCAGGCAGAAATTCCGCCAGTAATTCCGATGTCTTGCGGCCTTTCTTCTCGATCACCGCATAAAGAAAAGTGCCTTTTTTCTCTTCGCGTATTTCTACATGGTCGCGGGTGACGCCGGCGCCTTTCAAAAAGCCTTCAATGGCCTTTTCCGGCGCATCCGCGCGCGGGCCGCGTCGTTCCTCGGACACATCCGGCTGCACACTGTCCAATCCGGTAATATGCAGGCATAATCTGCGCGGAGTGACATAAGCCTCCGCCTGATCAAATTTTAATCCAGCGCCCTTTAATTTAGCCGTAACCAATTGTTTCAGGTCAGAGGCGGCCTTTGCCTGCATCCGGGCCGGGATTTCTTCGGAAAATAACTCAAGAAAAAACTCATTCATGAGGGGGACTCCCCTATAGAAACCAGATAAGCCTCGCAACAGGCCTTGGCCAAGGCCCGAACCCGCCCGATATAGGCTTGCCGTTCCGTGACACTGATCACGCCGCGCGCATCAAGCAGGTTAAAGATGTGAGAGGCCTTGATACATTGGTCGTAAGCCGGCAAAGGAAAATTTCCTTGAGCCAGAATATCCTGACATTCCGCCTCGGCATCTTTGAAATGCTGAAACAAAAGTTCCACATTGGCCAATTCAAAATTATAGGCGGAAAATTCTTTTTCATTTTGCAGGAAAACATCGCCGTAAGTGACCTTGCCTTCGCCCTCGGGCATACCATTCCAATCCAGATCATAGACATTATCCACGCCCTGAATATACATGGCAAGCCGCTCTAACCCATAGGTCAGCTCGCCCATGACAGGCTTGCAGTCAAAGCCGCCCACCTGCTGAAAATAGGTAAATTGGCTGACCTCCATCCCATCGCACCATACCTCCCAGCCCAGCCCCCATGCGCCGAGGGTCGGGCTTTCCCAATCATCCTCCACAAAACGAATATCATGCTCAAGCGCGTTGATCCCAAGGACTTCCAGACTTTGAAGATATAGTTCCTGAATATTATCGGGGGATGGTTTGAGGACGGTCTGAAATTGATAATAATGTTGCAACCTGTTGGGATTTTCGCCGTAACGGCCATCAGTGGGCCGGCGGCAGGGCTGCACGTAAGCCGCCTTCCACGGTTTGGGGCCAAGGGCGCGCAACACACTTGCCGCCTGAAACGTCCCCGCGCCCATTTCAAGATCATAAGGCTGCAAGATAACGCAGCCCTGCTCTGCCCAATAGGCCTGTAATTTCAGAATAAGCGTCTGGAACGCCTTTTCATTTTTGGGTGGGCTGTCCATCAGGTCATATTTCTTTCTTCACATACTCACAGTGAGCATTCGCAGCATTTTATAGCGAGAAATTACTGGCACAATAGACATACGTCAAGGGTTGATTGCAGCTAAAACTTACAGACCAAAACGCGACCAATGGGATTTACTTTCCAGGGTCGCCAGAATTTCGTCGCTTAGTCTGGATTTAGGGCCGGTCATGCCGAGCAGACTTTTCAGGAAGCCTTTGTCTTCTTTGATGCGTTTAAATTTTGTCTTTTCACCCAATTTTTCCTTCATCACGGTATGAATATCGCCAATTCCGTCCACAAGGCCCAGTTTTACAGCTTCTTTTCCCGCCCAGAATTGACCGGAGAACATGACTTTTTGCGTGCCTTTCAGCTTATCGCCCCGGCTTTCCTTCACCAGATTTTTGAAAAATTCGTGGATTTCTTTCTGCAATTCCTTCAATAGCTTGACGTCCTTTTCCTTTTCAGGCTGAAAAGGATCCAATATGGATTTATTGTCACCGGCGGCATAAATTCGGCGATCTATGCCGATCTTCTCGATGGCTTTATTAAAGCCAAAGCCCGCAGAAATCACCCCGATACTGCCGACGATCGAGGCTTCATGGGCATAAATCTCTTCGGCGGCCAATGAAATAAGATAGCCGCCGGACGCCGCCACATCTTCGGCGAAAGCATAGACCGGAATTTTCTTTTCTGCGGATAATTTTTGTATGCGGCGCATGATAAGTTCGCTCTGCACAGGCGATCCGCCCGGTGAATTGACGGCCAAGGCCACCGCCTTGACATTATAAACATCAAAAGCCTGATTGATTTTGTCTTCCAGTCCCGCCAGATTAAGCGCCGTTGTAAAACGGCTGCCCGAGCCGATCACGCCTTCCAAAGGCAATATGGCGACCACAGGGGCCGGATTCTGGAAAACAGGCAACGGAATTTTTGCGAACAGCTGTTTAATCTTTTTCAACATGGCTTTATATCTTTACAATTAATTTGTTATATTCAAGGCTGCGCCATTTCGCAGAATCTCTTCTGCCTGCGGCGTGAATGATCCATCTGATGTATGCACAATCAGGCCCGGTTTCAAGGATATATTTCCTTTGCTGCCTTTTTTGGCCTGAATGATGATCCGCCGCGCGGCCTTTTCTTTTGCCGACCATAGCGGATAGATAATAATATCGCCGGCCCGGCCATGTAAGGCCGCAATAATATCATCCAGCCTGTCGGCCCGGTGTACCAGCGTTAAATACCCCAGTGGCTTTATCATACGAAGGCAGAAATGAACCCATTTCTCAAGACAAATATGGCTATCCATATGGGCCATTGCCCTTGTCTCAAAGGGCGATGACGTTGCACCGCTCTTTTTCAGATAGGGCGGGTTCGAGATGACATGATGATAGCTGTTCGGCGCGCAAGTCAAAGGCGGGCTGGCAATATCCCCTATGAAATATTCTATGATTTCTCCGAAATTATTTTCCGCAGCATTTTTCCGGGCAAGCGTCAATAGTTCCGGCTGTAGTTCGATGCCGTGAAAAATATTATCCGATATTTTGTCTTTTGTTCGCGCCACAAGGCAGCTTAAAATACCGCCTGTTCCCGCCCCCATATCCAGAATTTTATCACTTTCAAGATAATTTATACTGGCCGCGAGGAACACAGTGTCCGTGGCAATCCGGTAGCCCTCTTCCGGTTGATAAAGCTTAATCGCGCCGCCCAGAAAATCATCCTGTGATACCCCCCTTAATGCCGTCATATTGCCTGAAATCCCTTCATTCCCGTCCTTCTTCCAATTCTTTTTCCAGTCCTGGAACGAAGTCTATATCGCCTTTCAGTCCATTTTCCCGAATCAACTGGATGGCGGTCGGGATAAATTCTTCCGCCACCATCACCCTTTGGCCGATCCCCAGAATGCCGCCGCCCATCAAACTGGCATGATGGCCCAATATGACAAACGGCACCTCTTCTGCATCGAAAAGCGCAGAAATGCGCGAAATTAGAACATTATTATCCGTAGAAAAAATCTCTATCACTTTTTTTTGATCCCTGTTTGATCGGAAAAATGCCAAAATTTGACCAAGGTAGCTTGACCTTTATACCCTCAGAAGACTATTTTGCCATAAGAAATAAACAAATGCTGCTTCAGAAATAATCTATCAATCTCAAAAAGTCAGGTCAATCACAGAAAGTCAGGTTTTAAAAGTGGGCGTCGTCATATCATTTGAAGAAGAACAGAC
>JAJRQU010000035.1 GCA_024280095.1 Alphaproteobacteria bacterium
CATCTGAATAGCAACGGAGCGCACTAAATCCTCAGCCGTTTTGGCGTTTTCTGCATCAATAACAACCGCATTCAAATGCTCATCCACCACCGATAACGGTGTCGGCGGATAACCATATACATTGAAAGTCACCATCTGTATCTCAGGAAAAGCACGTCCCATACCATCCGCATTTACCAACGGTATTCCGTTCCTTGCAGAAGCGACAATCGGTATGGTGGAGTTAATACCACCAATTTCTATAGGTATCAAAGCATCCGGCCTGCGACCCAGCCGTTCAGAAAGCTTGTCTATGGCCAAATCAATATCGTCGCCGCCAGCGGCCTTCTCCACCAAAACCGTTGGCGCCCCCAACATGGCTATGGCAAAAACAAGAGCATCATCGGCCAAATCTTCCGGTTCAATTATTACAGGATTGCCATATTCCTTAATGGCATGCTTTGCCAGCAGCCGCCCGATGTAGGGGTCGCCCCCGCCGCCCGTCCCAAGAAACGCGGCCCCCCGGGCAAAATCCTCAAGGTCATTTAATTCTATTTTCATTTTCCTGCCCTCGCAATATTATCTAAATTCAGATCCCCTGCTACTTTAATACGCAAGCGAACAGAGCCACCCGGCACATATGATAAGGGGATTTCTTCAATATCGACCACCTGAACGCTACCCGGTTCTGCTCCTGCGGTTATTGCAGTTTCTATGGCTTCTTCTTTTGCTTCAGCCAGAGCTTGCTCTCTTCCCAATGCGTCATAGGAGACAACACGGTCAATATCACCGCCCACCTGTGCAATCGAAGCCCCAATGGCATTGGCAACCCCGCCATGCTCATGGGTAATAACCTCAGACGTTCCGGGAATGTCCCGATCAATCAATATCGCGCCGCCGCCCACAAGAATAAGGGGAACAGGGTCTGCATTGGTTTTCATTTTGTCTATGCCCTCCGTGACAATCTCATGGATGCGTCTAACAGCATCGGAGACAATCTTTGGCGAAAGTCCTTTAACTAAGGCCGGATCACCAAAGTCTGCGTAACCGGCGGCAACGGCGATATCACTTGCGGTTAATATTTTGCCCCCAAAGACCATGGCATCGTCCATCAATTTATAGCCGACGGACTGTGGGCCAACACGCAAGGCTCTGTCAGTATTAACAATTGATCCCCCACCCAGCCCAATGGCCAGAATATCCGGCATACGGAAATTTGTTCGAACCCCGCCGATATCGACCGTAAGCGACGATTCTCGGGGAAAGCCATTCATTAACATTCCAATATCTGTGGTCGTGCCACCAATATCAGCAACCAAAGCATTCTCTATGCCCGACAAATATGCCGCGCCCCGCATGCTGTTTGTTGGCCCTGATGCAAAGGTTAGAACAGGATATTTCTCGACAAATTCCGCTTTCATCAAGGTGCCATCATTCTGGCTGATATAAAAAGGCGCCGTGATGCCAAGATCACCGAGAGCCCGTCGAAAGGATGAGACAATTTTTACAGAAAGCTCTGCGAGACTGGCATTCATAATGGCCGCATTTTCCCGCTCTATAAGGCCAATCCTTCCAATTCTTGATGACAGGGTTACAATGCTGTCAGGAATCTCATTCAGAATGATTTCTTCGGCCCGCTCTTCCATGGCACTGTTAATAGGGGAAAAAAGACCCGATATGGCTATGGCCTTTATTCCCTTTGCCTTCAATTGACGTGCAGCCGCCAGAATTCCTTTTTCATCAAGTTCGCTATTTATGCGGCCATCATATTGATATCCCCCCCTGATCATATGCATGTTATCACCGATAACGGCCCGGATATCATCGGGCCAGTCTGTAAGGGGTGGAATACCCCGTGATGCCGGCAAGCTAAGGCGAATGACACCAACCCCCACCAAATTGCGCCGTTCTACGAATGCATTCGTAAATTGAGTTGTCCCAATCATCACGCATTGTATCTTTTCCGAAGGTGTCGCGGACTGCACGAGTACAGAGGTAATAGCATCAACAATACCATCACTAACATTTTCTGTTGTCGGGGCCTTCCTGGTTGCAATAACGTCACGACCATCCATTAATACCGCATCGGTATTTGTACCGCCTACATCAACGCCAATTCTCATCTTCAGCACTCCCATACTTCAAAGTTTAATCTAAGAAGCATTATGACGAGACGCGGCTCGGAAGAGCAAAACTAATAATAGGTAGGAATGCTAAATTGTTGGGAGGGCCAAGAATATTTGACTAATCGCTCATACTGCTAATAATAGTAGTTGGTTTGTTTTCAACGTTATATAATTTATGTGACCTGCCCCCTGTTATCAACTGTATTCTACATCACCTAAAATACAGGGGAGGGGCAATTCAGGCCGTGCTTAAACCCACCTTCGCAGAGTAATTTGTCTATATAAGAAAAAAAGCCTTTGGAACACCAAAAATATCCTTACCCTTCAAGGTCCTAGATACCAATTATACATCTAATTTTATGATGGCGCGCTCGGGAAGATTCGAACTCCCGACCCCTAGATTCGTAGTTTAAAATAATGCGTTTTCAGGGGTTTTCAGCTTTTTTCAGGTATCAAAAATAACTCTTTATTTATCAAGAGGTTACTTCATTTTTTCTTTCATC